>DATHJK010000603.1:0-8269 GCA_035316225.1 Pyrinomonadaceae bacterium | reverse complement strand
TGCTACGGCGTCGAACCCTGTCAGCCTGACAATAGTAGGAGATATAGAAGCAGGCTCGGCCAGCGTCCAATCGGAGAAGGATGTGACGCCTGTGACCGTAGCGGTGTTCGCGCCTGTATTGATAGTCCCGCCCATGTTGGTGCGTGTCGGGCCTGGATCAATCTTGAACACCTGAAAATTACTTTCGGTCGCAGTGCCCGGAACATCGCCGTCAAGGTAATGGAAGACCAGATCGGCCTGCGCGAGTCCGATGTTCGATAGAGTCCAGTATCTTTGCAGCGCCTTCGTGGTGTCGGAGATTGTTGGCTGAAAATCCTGCGTGGCGTTGATTGTAAGACTGCCTGTGCCGCTGGCGTTGTTAACGTCAACGGGCGAATAACCGTTGACCGTTCCAACCTGATAAGTGTTGGCAGTCAGGCTGGGGCTGAAGTTCTTGAGCAGTTTGCCTATGACGTAGCCCGTAGCGCTGCCGTTGAGCGCCCCGTTGATGTCTACGCTGAGAACGAAACTGCTGGGCGTGATTGTGCCGACTATCAGTTTTCTTGCGAGCGTTAGCGTCGTATTGCTTGCGACCGACGCGCTGCTGTCGAACGTCATAGCCTTAGAGTTGCCGCTGGTGCCGAAGGTGAGCGTTCCACCGCCCGGTTTGTTTATAACTATCCCGCCTGTGCCTCCGCTGAGCGTAACGTCGGAGAGCGTGCCTGTGCCGTCAACGCTGGTGATGTTGCCCCGTATGGTGACTGTGCTAGAACCCGAACCCGTGAACGAGAGCGAAGAGTTACCGGCGGTATTGCTGTTGACGGTCAGGTTATCGAACTGGAAGTTGCCCGTGCCGCTGTCGCTTGCGGTGACGGCGATGCCGCCGGGGTCAACAGAGCCTATGGCAAGGTCTGCATAAGTTCTTCCGCTGGCCTCGAAGCCGCTGCCGGTTAAGAAGGTTGCGAGGCTTCCTGTCTGGAACACCGCGACCGCAGGATTGGCCGAGTTGCCGAACGGGCTGCTCCCGGCATTGTGGAAGTAGGCGGAGCCGCTGGCGAATATGACAGAGCCAGTAGCACCGTCGCCGCCGCCCGCGCCGAAAGCGTTGCCCGTGAAGCCCGCGCCGGTGGTAAAGAGCGCGCCGCTCTGGAACGTGATTGCGTTCGCAGCGTTACCGATTACGCGATGCGCGCCGCCCTGAACGATCACCTGTCCGCCGATGACACCGTTTGAACCGGATGCGACGGACAATCTCAGAGCATTGCTTCCATCAAGTATCAATGTGTTGCCGGAAGGAACGGAAAGGTCTGAGCCGGTTGCGCCGTTGATGGTCAACGTATTCGCGCCGTTCGTTTGAAGCGTGGCAGATGCACCATTGATTAGACGCAGGGCTGCGATGGTCTGCGTCGGCACGTTGGTGAGGGTCGGCGATGGAGTCGAGGTGCCATTAATGGTTAAAATGTCGCCGGGGTCTGGAGCTAGGCGCGTGGGCGTCCAGTTCGTGCCGACATTCCAATCGGCAAGCGTCGTCCCGTTCCAAGTGTATGGTGCTCCCGTGCAACCAGCGAAGAAGACCCAGTTCGCGCCGTTGTTACCGCTGTTAGTTCCATTACGAACGAGGATGCTAGCTGTGCCTGCTTGGTCTTTCACGTCCACATCCGTCATGTTGAAAGTGCCTGCACCTGACCATGAGCGCTGCGTGCCATTAACAGAGGAACGAATCAGAATATCATCTGCTTGACCGCAAGTATTACCATTGGCATTTAAGGTAATAGTGCCGCTGTTGGAGACATTACCTGAGAGCGTTAAATCGCCGGTGCCCAGACTCTGGAAAGTTGCGCCGGACGCGACGGTAATCGGGCCGGAAGTTAAGTTTGCAGAAGCCCCCTGATCGAAAGTTCCAGCGTTGACGTTGAGAGCATTGCTGATAATCAGCGCGGTTGTGCTTCCACCGATGTTCAATGTCTGGCCGCTCTTACTTACCGTGATGCTGTTGAAAGTCTGAGTGCTAGCAGTTCCGCCGATGGTTTGAGTAGCGGTAGTGCTATTAAAATTAACCGTTCCCGTGCCAGGCGTGAATGTTCCGCCATTATTGCTCCAGTTGCCAGCTACGTTGAAAACAGGGACGCCCGTACTGGTAGCTGGCTGGAGCGTGCCGCCGCCGAGTGTTACATTACCTATGACATTAACGATTGGAACGCCAGCACCTGTTGAAAAAATGAAAGTCCCACCGTTAACAACGAGGTCGCCGCTAATATTCACTGTTGGGCTTGTACTTGCGGCAAGTCTGAACGAGCCAGTACCGGTCGTTTGAATCGTCAAAGTACCGTTAGCTGTCGTAAAGCCCCCTCCTGCACTGATGTTGCCTGTTTGACTCGGACTGTTCCATGTAAAGTTATAAAATGATTGGCCCAAACCGCCGGGAGTAGCGCTGTTTGAAGTGTATCCAATGATTTCGCAGGTAGAACCTGTGTTCCATGTTGCTGTTGGAATCGTTCCACCGGTTGTTGTAAAGTTATGCTGATACTTCCCGCCATTGTTGAATGTCAGAGTTCCCGTAGTTGTCACTGTTCCGGCATTCTTTAGAATCGCACCATTATTGACGGTCATCGCCGCGCCGCTAGAGATGGTCGTATTCCCGTTGGTCGTCAGAGTATTAGCACCGAGGTCAAAAGTTTTTGTTGAGACAGTCGTCGTTCCGGCAACAGTTGTGCTTTGCGTGAGTGTCAGTGGATTGTCTGCACTCGCGCCAAGATTAGAGGTAAGATTCCCTGTCAGACTCGTTGGCAATCCGTTACCTGTCACCTGCGCGCCCGTTGCGTTGCGAATGTAGGTATAGTTTGCCGCCGCATTATACGTTCTACCGCCTGTGACCTGAATATTTCCGGCTGCGGTCGTCCCAGAAGTAATTCCATTGGCAGAGCTAATAGATAAGTTTCCGCCGGAGTTTAAGGTAAATGATCCGGCTCCAGAGATAATATTGGCCGCCGTGCCGCAACTCAGCGTAGCTCCGCTGCTCACAGTCACAGCGGTTGCTGCTAAATTAGCGGATATTGAACCCGCCAGAGTGAACGTGCCGCTGGTGACTGCCAATGTGCCGTTAAAAACCTCAGCCAAAGTAGCAGGGCCAGTGTTAAAGGTAGTGATTGATGCGCCGTTGACAGTGAAGTTTGTACGAATAAATAAAGAGCCGGTCGCACCTGAAGTTATAGACGTGAAGAGGCTGCCTTCGTCTAATAGAGTCTTAGTTCCTGCTGTAGCAGTTGTAGCAAAGACAGTAACATTATCTAGGGCTAATGTTCCCGCCGCAGTACCATCTGAAAAGTAACCGTAAACCCTGATGACAACGTTAGCATTATTATCGGCTGCTGCCGGTAGAGCGATAGACTTAGTTCTCCAAGTATTGTTAGTGCCACAAGTACCAGCAATCAAAGATGAGAAAGTGCCACCGCCATTCGTGCTAATGATCGCTCCAGTGCAGGGGAAACTCGCGGCTGTTGTGCCTGCGATTTCATCATAAGATAAACTTGTCCCGGTGAATCCTGTCGTATTAATCGTAAACTGGTAATAAGTAGTGGCAGCAGTGCCGGGGTCAGTAGTTACCGCCGACCAAGTTGTGGCAGAGGCAGCAGTACCCGCCGTTGCGCCCGTAGTGTTATGCAAAGCAATGCCTGCCCCTGTTCCGCCACTAATGGTAGTGGGCGCGCCTACTTTCGTTAGTGTTGAATTGCCACTATTAATCTGTTGCTCTACCGCATTCTCAAACGTGGTGCGCGTCACGTTGTTCTCAAAATCGTAGTAAGTAATAGGTACTTGCGCCGATGCCTTTGAGCCTATTAACGCAATACAAAATGCCGCCGCTAAAAAGAGACCGATTCTCTTCGTCACACTCAGGCTGTTGTTTCTCATCTTCTTTCTGCACCTTCTCTTATGAACTCAACACTCTATAACCCGCGCTACGATTTGCGAGGATAGACGCGCGCGGGGCGCGGCATATCTCAGACCCGTATTCCTTGTAGTAATGCTTGTCCGAGTAAGGTTGCGATGGTCGGGATGGTTGGGTGCGGGCAGAGAGTGTTGGTGTTGCTCCGGGTGTCTCTCTCTGCCCGCACCGCTTCGGTTCGCCTTACTCAGCTTTTTGGTTCGTCAGGCTTTCTCTTTGGGCTTTTGCGCTCGCTTGAGCGTGTGCCGCCCGCCTGTTCATACTGCGATGAGTTTGCGCCGTACACGGCCTTGATGCCGCCGCGTATGCGTACCACGAACGAATTCAGTTCGTTCGCCGTGTCGTTCGTGATGTTGGTCTTCTCTGTCAACAATGTGCGAAGGCTCGCTAAATCCGACTTGGCCTGTCGCATGTTTGCAATCATCGTCTGGAATCTCTCTTTGGTAATCTCGCCAAGCTTGAAATCCGCGTTGGCATCCCAGACGAGCATGATTTGATCTGCTTCCGCCAGCACTGCATCTACAGATTTGCCTCTAGACATGGTTCTTCTGCTTCCTTTCTCATCACTTCAAAGCCCGTAAGCCCTGAGTGAGGTTTCAAAGCAAGGCTTCCCCAGACTTTCGGAAAACCCCTGCAACGTTTAGGGTGGGACGACGCATTGGCGAGGCAGCAAGCGCCGCGTTAACTCCGTGCAGGGCTTTTGGAAAAATGAGATGCCCTGAACGGAATTATAAAAACGTTCCCCTCATTACGAGTGATGATGCTCAGGCCGTCAGATGGCTGACTCTTGCTTCGAGTACGCCAACTCCGATTGCGAGCAACGCTGCTGTTGACTCAAGCACCGCTGCTCACGACCTGAGCGGCCTTGCTCACGACGCGAGCGCCGTTGCTGTCAACGTCACCAGCCCAACTCGCCACGTCACCAGCATTGGTGTGTATATCACCAGCCATGCTCGCAACATCACCGGCGCTGCTCGCAACGCGAGCAATGCCGCTCGTGGCTAGAGATGCCACGCTCTGACCCTGAGAAGTCCCCTTGAAAACAGTGCAAACCTGGCAAATACAAAATTTGTGCCAATTACGCGGCCTGATGCGGCTTTGAGCCTGTGGGCGAGCCTGCGCGCGTTGCGCCTGAATCCGGCGGCGCGTCCAATCAAAGAGATTGTGCGCCCATCGCGCTCTACCTCAATTACGCGACCCATGATTTGCTCGCCTGTGACCGGCTCGTCGAAAGTGGCGCAGGCGTCGCCGCGCATTTGAAAGACCGCAGTTTCGTTACCATTCACGCCAACAACCACGACGCGATGCGCCGTTAGTCCACGCCCCGCGCGATACAGAATGATGTCGCCGCGCTTTATCTCGCGTGCGCTCACAGGCTCGACCCTGACAATCTCGCCGTCAACGATAGTAGGGTGCATGGAGTTGCCGCCAGCGCGAAACCGCACGCCGTAACCTTCCGCCAGAAGCGCTGTGCTTAGCTCAGTGAACATACAAGTTCGGTAAACGTCTTTAACTCACCACGAAGGACACGGAGTAACACGGAGGAAAACCATAAAGGTTAATTGACTAACCGCTTGATGCCGTCTCGTAGATGCAGCACGTTGAAGTTGATGAGCAGGCCAACCTTCTTTCCGCTCAGTTTCAGATATGAGAGAAGCTGTGCCTGATGAATCGGCAATAGTCTTTCGACAGCCTTCAACTCAACGATAACCATGTTTTCAACGAGCAGATCAATACGATAACCAACATCTATCGTAACTCCATCATAAACTACAGGCAGACAGACTTGAGCTTCTACCTTCATTCCAGCCTTTCGCAGTTCATGCACTAAACATGCTTCATAAGCGCTCTCCAATAGACCTGCCCCAAGCGAGGAATGACCCCTCATCGCCGCATCAATAATCGCACCACTGACTTGTCTATGTTCTATCCCCCGTGTCCCTACGTGTCCTCCGTGGTTGATTCTTTTCTCTTCAATCGTATGCATACGATTGCTCCCGCACGAACTCAACCGCAGAATCATCTGGAACAAACCGTAGTTCCTCGCAATCAACCTGCGCGGTCAACTCGTCTAAAAATTGGAGCGTGAAGTTGATTCCTGATGGACTATAAAAAGGCGGGAAGCTGCAAGCGAAGAGGCGCGCGGCTGCTTCCGATTTACTTTGCGGCAGAAATTCGTTCCGCGACCCACGACCGAGGAAGAATATTCTGCTGAGCGGCGCTCTATCTGCGCTTGAGATGCCCGCATCCCCGTGCCACGGCGTGCCGTGCATGTGGAATTGACCGTCCGCCCCGCGCCTGATGATGACGCGCTCGTCGCTCAGGATTCTCACGCCGTCAACGTCCCTCCACAAGCCCGCCATTGTTGACTTGCCCGCGCCCGATTGCCCGGCGAACAGGTAGCCGTTCCCTTCACCATCACTCAAACCGCAACCGTGAATCTCTATGCCACGACCAGCGGCGAGCATGTTCGAGATAACAACTTCGTCGAGCGGATATTCAAGCGGGTAGACGCTCTTTCCCTCTTCAAAATATTCGCGCCCGCAGATTATCTCGCCGCGCGTCCAATCCTTGTTGAAGCGCGCGAGCTTGTACGGACGCCAATCGGAGAAAGGCGCTGCAAGCCTGAATTCACACCCGCCATCAGCAAGCGCGTAAAGACGCCACACGCTGCCCGAATCGAAGAGCATCTCGCCGCCGCCAGCATCAGATGTCTCGCCCCAACGAGTCTGTATATTGATGTCCGGCTCACCTTCCAATTCGTCAACGACGAACTGCGCCATAGGCCCAACGACGCGCTGCTGTATGTCATGAGCGCCATCGAGCGCCATAACGATTCCCGCAATGCTCAGGCAAGTGCGGCTCGCATCGTCGTTGTTAAAGAGTTCCGTCATCATCTATACGGGCAGGCATAAGACCTGCCCCAACTACTTAAGAGCCTTGCGACTGGCACGAGACTGCGCTGCACGTTCCGCCTGCGCCGCCGCCCAATGTGCCGCCCATACTCTTGCAAGCGCCAAGAACTGCCTCCTGCGGTCGCAACTCTACGCGCCGCATCTTAGGCTTCGCGTAAGGCTTCTTTCGCGCATCTCTTTTATCTTCTCTTTCGTTCATGCTCTCTCCTTATGATCGCTTACTACTGATTCGATGCGACCGAGCGCGAGTCCATAGCACCGCAGGCGATACTACGAACCTGCCAGACTTTATACGCACGAGCCACAACCGCCAGAGGAACAACCAGAGGCGCTTTTCTGCTCGGTCAACACAGGAAGAAACCTGTTTAGATTAGAGATCAAGCGATTCTCGCGCGCGCGGCGTTGCAAATCTTCAACGGACTCCATAAGCCCGGAATAGCCCGCGCCGCCCTCGCAATATTCGCAATCGCCGTGCGGCGGAACGTCGAAGCCCAGAGTGTGAGCGCGCAGGTGCGCCACCTGACAGAGAAAATCAACGGGCGATTCCGGGTCGCCGTTCTCCAACTCGCCATTGGCAGGGCACATCCCGCACGTTGATTTCATATGGCACGCCACGCATTTGGTTAGCCTGGTGACCTTCTTATGCCTCACCTTTTGTAGAAAATTCTCCCAGCCTTCATTGAAACTCCCGCCGCGCAGATCGTAAGTGTCCGCGTGAGACAGCACGCAGATGCTCATGCGCCCTTCAGGGTCAACGGCGAAAGAGTTGACGCCGCCACCGCAGTTGTAAACCTCTTCGCTCACATGCGCGGGGCCGTCGAACTGTTCGGCTATGCGACGCCATTCCGCTATGCGTGTCGGGTCTGCCAGATCGAGCGCCACAATCTCTTCAGGTCTCAGGCGGACTTCCAAAGGGCTTTGCGAACAATCAATGCGCGGACTCATCATCGCGTCGTACTTGAACTCTACGCCA
The DNA here is from genome assembly GCA_035316225.1 of Pyrinomonadaceae bacterium. GTDB lineage: Bacteria > Acidobacteriota > Blastocatellia > Pyrinomonadales > Pyrinomonadaceae > 3-1-20CM-3-53-8. Next base: position 459 of record DATHJK010000603.1, on the reverse strand, counting down.
AGCTCGCTTTCGGCAAACCGCTGCATATCCAAAAGCTCGTGCTTGTTCAATGTCACAGCGACGGATTTTAGTTTCAGAGGAAGGTTGCGCTCCTTCAGAAGCTTTATGCCGCGTATGCAGCGCTCGTAAGAGCCGGGGATTCCAGTCAGCCGCTCGTAAGTCTCTTTCGTGTAGCCGTAAAGCGTAATCTCTATGTTGAAGGGTCGCCACTCTACCAGATAATCGGCAATCTCAGGCGTGATGAGCGTGCCGTTCGTAAAGAGCGTAATCATCAGGCCGCGCCGCTTGGCGTAGGTGTATATGTCCAGAAAATCTTTTCGGGCGAAAATCTCGCCGCCCGTGTAGAGCAGCCAGAAACATCCCGCATCCGCTATCTCGTCAACCAGACGACAATGCTCTTCGTAACTCAATTCGCGGCTGCGCGCCTCGCGGTCACTCATAGGAAGATTGTTGTAGCAG
>DATHJK010000602.1:0-21565 GCA_035316225.1 Pyrinomonadaceae bacterium | reverse complement strand
TTCAGTATCTCGTCAATTACGTCTATGTCCGCAATCTTTGGCAGAGTGGCCTGGCCTATGCCTTCTACAAGGTAAGGAGTGGCTTCGGGAATCTCGCCAGTGTCTTTATATGTTTTGTAGATAGAGCCGTAAGGGTCTGCGCCAATCACACGTATGTCAGGATTCTTCTCTTTCAAAAATCTTCCGGTGCCGGAGATAGTTCCGCCCGTTCCTATGCCCGCTACGAAGTGAGTTATCTTTCCCTCAGTCTGCTCCCAAAGCTCCGGCCCCGTCGTGTTGTAGTGCGCTTCAGGGTTCGCAGGGTTCGAGTATTGATCCGGGTAGAAAGAGTTCGGGGTCTCTTTGGCTATGCGCTGCGCCACCGTGACGTAGTGATCGGGCGAGCCGGGTTTGGCGGAAACGGGCGTGATAACTACGTCAGCGCCCAATGATTTCAGGTAACGAGCTTTTTCAACTGAAGATTTATCCGTCATCACGAATATAGAGTTATAACCTTTAACAGCAGCCGCGAGAGCAAGACCGATGCCTGTGTTGCCTGAAGTCGCTTCGATAATCGTGCCGCCGGGCTTTAACTTTCCTTCGCGCTCGGCGGCCTCAATCATGGAGATTCCAATACGGTCTTTGACAGATGCGCCGGGGTTCAGGTTCTCCATCTTCGCCAGGATAGTGGCCGTTAGCCCGCGCGTGATGCGGCTCAGCTTAACAAGAGGCGTGTGGCCTATGAGACCCAATACGTTCTCGTAATAGTTCATAAAAAATTTCTCCGGCTTCGGATAGCGAGTTGTTTGATACGGGCAGCTATATTTATACAACAGAAACGGGAAGCGCGTGAATCGTGAATGCAGGATTAAGAGCTTAAGCCACAGACGAGAGCGTTGTGTGTTCAGAATTTCAGGCTGATTGAGTAATCAAGGGGATTCGGCATCCTCTTCAACCCTGCGTGAAAGTTCTGAAAGATATTTCTCTGCATCAAACTGTGTGCTCATACGGCCTTGAAGAATATCAAGGATAGCGGCGGCGTAAAGGTTGTCGCTCTTTTCGGGAGGAATCGCTGGCTCGTAATCGGCGGGTATGTCCAGAAGGCTGAGTAAACTTCCATAAAGCATCCAGAAGAGCGTGTCGCGCCTGCTCATCGCGGGGTTGAGCGCATAGACGTTTTCACGGTCAGCGAATAACCGGTCACACAATTTTCTGAACTCTTCTTCGTTGATAGTCGCCATGCGCCCGGATTCCAGCAGTAGAGTTTTCCTGCGCCTAAGCCTTCGCACACTCGCTCGTTCTATTTACCGTTTATCTCTTTTTCTTTGCTCTCAATCTCGACACGCTCGCTCTTGATGTCAAGGCGCAGGCGGTTGTAGATGCTCATGTATTGATTGGCGACCCAGACAAGCGCGAGCCAGGCCAGTATATAGCCGCGCCAGTCCGTCATGAGCAGTTTGTAGCGCGTTAGTATTAGAAAGAGAATTGTTATGTAGTGGCTGAAGCAGTATTCGCAGGTGAAGAGATAGAAGAATTTTCGCTCGACGAGGCTGCGGCAGGTCTGGCTCTTTCGCATACAGAAATCTCGCGGCTCGCGGAAAACCTCCTCGTGCGTCACAGTCCATGCGACGCACGCGATTGGTATGGCGAGCAGAAACAGCCAGACTATTTGTAATCTTAGACTCATTTCAATCAAAGAAGCGCGATGCTAATCATCCTTCGCATACACCTTTCCTCAGAACAAACTGTTACTTTGCTTCACTCTTTTAGAAAATGTTTTGCGATTCTACTCTGAAAGATTGCGCGCGGCTAAATTTTCCGCAGAGCCTTGAACAAAAACATAGGCCGGGAAGTGCATTGAAGCGCATCTTCCCGGCCTATGTTTTTGCCGGATAGCCTGCTCGTGCGGGGAGAGATTGCACGAGCAGGTCATCCGGGCTTCCCCCTGGCCGCTGCCATGAAAATTAGATTCTCAGTCTTCAAACATCACGGGCCAACCTTGAAATCAACGCCGCCTGCCGTGTCCGGGAAGACCAGTAATCCGCCGCCGAAAGCGCCGACCAGTTGTTGCGCGTCTGCTTCCGTCCCAGTAGAGGTCATGCCGACCACGCTGCGCGTTGTGCCTGCTCCGAAGATCGCTTCGTTAATCGCTCTAATCGGCAAACGTATGATGATCTGGTTACCAACCATCTGTCCCGTGACGCCGGAATTGGCAAGAGACGTTTGTGTATTCACGCCCGTCTGCGGGTCTGGAGCGATCATGCCCGCGTCGTAGAACTCTCCCAGCGCTGCATCTTCTTCTACAGAGACGAAGATGTTTATGACTGCGCCCGTGTCAGGGTTGCGCCAGTTGGAACTCATTAGCCAAGCGTTGTTCGGCTGCTTCGCCGATAGATCAACCACATTCATAGTGTAAACGATTGCAGGCTCGACGCTGTTAGCAGGATCGCCCGCGTCATACTGGAAGCGCCCTGTCAGAACATCCTGCGCCGCGTTACCGCCCGTATCACCGGCAGGGTCGTTCACCTGCGCATCGCCGGGGTTGAGCATCAGATTCGCCGGATGCGCAACCTGCGCAAGTCCCATAGCAACTCTCACAGCGTTGTGCGCGTCAACGTAGCCAGCGCCCACCACTCGCTGCTCGTAAGGCATAGGCGTCGCCGTCTGCCGCAAGATGGTTACCACATCGTCAGGAGTCAGTAGCGGGTTCGCTTCCATCATCAACGCAACAATGCCCGTCACCTGCGGCGTGGAAAAGCTTGTGCCCTGCGAGGTCGTGTAGTAAGGCAGGTAGGCCGGAGGGATAGTGTTCGCGTCGTTGCCCAGATAAGGCACTGTTCCCGCAATGTTCGTCTCGCCCGGCCCCTTAAGGCGCGTGCTCTTGATGTTGACGCCGGAGCCAATGATGTCAGGGCGAAGATTCGGAGCGAGGCTGGGGTCGCCCGGCATCCCTGCCACATCGTAACCCGTACCGTTATCATTACCGCGCGAAGAGAATCCGGCAGGGCTTCCCTTATACTCTTTATCTCCCGCCGCAACGGAGATCGTCCACGGCGCTACCGAATATGGATTGATAACATCAGGCGCATCGCCGTCGTTGCCTGCTGCGAAAACAACCGTGATGTTGTGATCGTGTAGAGAGAGCGTTGCGACGTTTATAGGATCGTTCGGATCAAACGGCACATTGGCGATGGTCGTTCCCCACGAGTTGTTGCAGACTCTGATGTTGTAGCGAAACTGGTTGACGAGCGCGTAATCGTAAGCCTGTACGATGCCGAATGAAGTCAGGCCAGCGTCGTTGCCCGCAACCAGACCAAGTAGCTTTGCGCCCGGAGCCATCCCGCCGTAAAACCCGCCGGAAGCCTGGCCTGTGCCCGCCGCGACGCCAGCGCCGAACGTGCCGTGTCCGCCTTCAATATCAGAGTTCGGTATATTCTCGATGGCAATTACCGGGGCGAACTGATTGAAGCTGGCTATCTCGACCGCCGTTTGCTCTGCGAGCGGGAAGTTGACGTTGCCCGCAAGGTTCTTGCCGAGTTGCAAATCGGGGTGCGTGCCGTCAATGCCCGTGTCAACGTAAGCGATGCCGACGCCGTTGCCGGAGATGGGAAAGCCGTGATTGCGAGCCGTCGTCTGATTGTCAGACCTAAGCGCGGTCACGCCTATGAACGGGCGACTGCGATCATCAAGCAGGTTGAGCTTGTGGTTCGCGTAAATCGAGCGCACGTCCGAGCGCCGCGAGAGCGCATCCAGTTGCGACCTGTTCACGACCGTTATTAGCATCGGCAGCGCGTTGAAATAGATGCCGCCTTTGATGCCAAGCGCGCGTAGCTGAGTGAACTCAATTGACGATGGCTTGCGCGTAAACGTAATCATGACAGGCGTCAGGGCCTGCGGATTGGCGTTGACGGCTTTCACAAGCGCCGGATCAATGCTCGGCGCGCCCATAGCGCTTGCGGCGCACAACGTGAACGCGAGGACGAACGTTAGGACGACGATGATTCCTCTTGTCATTGCTCTCTCTCCTTCGGATAAGAACAGTTTTCAGTTTTAAGTTTTCAGCCTGGATGGTTTTCTCTTAAAACCGAAAACTAAAAACTGAAAACTGCCTTCATTGCTGCCGGTTCGAAAGAACGACTCGGGCTGCCTTTGAGTCATTCTTTCGAACCGGCAGCACGTCTCACGCGCCGTCGCTCCCCGACAAAGCGACGGCACATGAGACGAACTCAATTTCAATTGCCCGCCACGAAATGCTGGCGGTAGTTTTCAAGCGCGTAGGCCATGAATGCGCGCGTCGTTGGATCATTCGCGTGGACGCGAGCCTTCAAAGTCGGTTGAAGATCGAACGGCCCCTGCTCAAGCGTGAAGAACGCTTGAAGAATTCCGCGATCAAGCGCTAGCTGCACGTAACCGCGCATCAACGGAGGAATGTCCGCGTTGTCTGCCAGCGTTAACGTCTGGCCGCTGTAGTTTACGGTTACGTTAGTTCCGGCCTTCGCCTTCGCGTCCGCGTCAAAGCCCAGAGCACGCACCAGCGCAACTGCTATGTCCAGTCGGCTGACTATGCCCGTCGGGTTGAAAGCGTTACCTGTAGCGCTCATCATCCCGGCAGGCGCTTGAGATGAATCGCTAGTGTAGTAGTCGCGCAAGGTCGAACCCTTTGCCGTCACAGCCTCGGCTATTGCTTCCATGTCGCCCGTCACGTCCGTGAACTTCGGCGTGCTGCCCAGAGTCTGGCGAAGCGGCGTGTTCAGGAAGAGAAGGCGAGCAAGGTCTTCGCGCGTGACGTTCGCATCTGGACGGAATGTGCCGTCTGAGAATGTGTCCATCATGCGATTCTTTAAGACGGACTCGATCTGCGTGCGCGCCGTGTGGTTTACGATGTCTGCAATCGGCGCGAGTGTGTAGAGTTTCTGGCGGATTGTGCCGTCTATGCTGCCGGGCGTTCCTGCGCCTGCGGTCGGCGAACTCGCCTGCGGCGCTGTGGAGAGACCGCGCGCGCCGCGCACTTCCAGCGTCCATTGGCCCGGCTGCGGGTTCATGACTACGATTTCGCGGTTGCGCGAGTAGAGCACAGGAATCTGTATTCCGCTTGAGTATGTGGTATGGCCGTCCGGGGCTATGGCTATCAGACCTATGGTGTCGCCGTCGTGCGTCCCCGCGACGTTATCCGCTTTCGCCAGTATGTCCAGAACGGTCGTCCCCTCGACAACTGTGACCTTCATCTGGTTGCTGGGATCGCCGGGCAGCGCAGCCGGATTAAAATTCATGTGAAAGGGCTGCGGCGCGACGTTATCGCTAATGGTGAACTGCGCGTTGAACTGCGGCACGAAAGCCGAGCCGTACTGCTTGTTGTTGAATACCATGTCAACTGCCGCGTGAACGTTCACGTAGCCTGCGCCAACCTGATACTCCTGATAGCCGGGCATGCGCGATGCTGTCGCCACCAGAATCTGCTTGATCTCGTCCGGCGTAAGCACCGGGTTCGCGTCTAGCAGCAGCGCTGCCGTGCCCGCGATGAACGGCGTAGCCATAGAAGTGCCGCTTATCTGCGTGTAGTAGGGAAGATAGGCCGCAGGAATCTCTGTGTCGTCCGTCAAACCGTTGGCGAAGACGTTCGACTTGGAGCGAGTTGAGAGAATAGCTGCCGTGAACTTCGTAGAGTTGCTGTCAAACTCTCTACCCGTGCCGGGCGCAACAAGAGTCGGAGCATCGTTATCGTCGTTTGGGTCTGAGTTAGCCAGACGATCTTCTCTGGCCGTGCCGCGCGACGAGAAGCTTGCGAGACCGCCTTCTTTCGTCCCTGCGCCAACGCCTATCACCCACGGAGCTTTCGCGTAAGGGTTCATGGTGTCGCGCCCAGGGCCTTCATTGCCTGCTGCGAAGATCACGGTGATGTTCATATCGTGCGCGTTCTTGCTGGCTATGTTGATAGGATTGTCCGGGTCGAACGCTCCGCCGCCGCCCCACGAGTTTGAGATAACGCGAATCCTATAGATGGGCTGGTTGGTCAAAGACCACTCGAAACCTCCGAGCGCGTTCAGTATGAAGAGCACCGCGCCCGAACCTGTGCCGATGAGCTTTGCTCCCGGCGCAACACCCGCGTAGAGTCCGCCGGACTGCTGGCCTGTCCCGGCAGCTATGCCAGCGCAGTGCGTTCCATGACCGACGTTCAAATCCGTGTCAGGCACGTTTTCGACAACCTGTAATGAAGTGAAACCGTTGAGTTGGGGCGTTGCGACGAGCGTATTGTTCGTCTGCTCGTCCGCCAATATCTGAACGTTCTGAATAACTTTTGTGCCGAACTGTAAGTCCGGGTGCGTTGCGTCAATGCCGCTGTCGTTGATGACGATGGAGAAGTCGCCCGCGCCGGATACGGGCAGCCCGCCGTTGGTTCTTGTGAATGAAGCATCGCGTCGCGTGCGCTCTACACCCGTCAGTGTGCGCGCCTCGTTGTCCAGATAATGCAGGCGGTCGTTAGACCAGACGGAGCGCACTGAACTATTAGAGACGAGCGCCTTGACCTGACCTGCCGTCGCAGCGACTGCCACCATTCCTAATCTCTGAAGCGTTATGCCTTTCGTGATACCTACGCCGCGAAGTATGTTCAGGTGAGATTCGTTGAGACCCGACGTTGTGTTAAATGAGACGATGACCACGCCTACATTCGTCGCGTCGCTCGCTTGCGCGAGTTGAGCCGCTAGCTCCGGGCTGAGTCGTGAAGCATTGGCGACAGTGGCGACGATGCAAACAAGCAACGTGGCAAGCAGTGTGTTAGTGATTCTTCTAATCATTTTCTCTGGCAGCCTCCGTAAAAATTTTCAAGTCTTGCGAGGGCGGGTTTCCTGCGAGGCTTTCGACTAGCGCCCCCGTCCAGCATGCAATCTAACCAAGACCACCTGAGAAAAACTTGAGCCAACGGGAAACCGTAAAAACCGTCGTTTTTCCTAACAAAAGCGCATTTACCTGTTCTCTCTGGACACTTGAGGAAAACTTGAGATTTGCAGGGGCAGAGGACAAATCCCCTGCCCCTACGCTACTACTCCCCGAATATCAGGTTGAGTAGCTTCGTGGCCGGGGTGATGAACTCCGAGCGCCTGACCGTGCGCGCTGGCTCAAATCGCGGGCCGGGCAGCGCCATGAACTGTCCGGGCGCAACCCTGGCGCACCTCAGCCGGGAACGATTCCATCAATCCATTGTCGAGCGCATACTGCACAAGCCCGCGCGCGTTGGCAGGAATTTGCGCGTTGTCCACGAGCGGCTGGCCTCCCACGGTGACAGTGGTCTTCGCTGGCACGTTCACGCCCGTTGTGATTCCAAGAGCCTTGACCGCCGCTATCTGTTGCTGAGTTATTCGCTCCGTATCGAATGTCAGAATCACGCAGAGTTGTTTGCTGCTCTGTGCATTCGCCAGTCGCGCAGCAAGCTCCGGGTCAACACGCGGCGCGGCCATTGCGCCGCCCGCCGTGAAAATGAGCGCGAGGATGAGAACCGAGAGTGCGCCGAAGATTCTTTTCATGCCTGCCTCCAAAGTTTTAAGGCGGCTTAGAGCGAATCCCGCCCGAAGCCGCCTTCTCCTTTTTCACTTACCGACCGAGCGGTAGCACTTGCGTCGTCACGCTGCGAGTCAGCGGATTGACCGTGAAGCGCATCACGTTCGTCACGCCACGCAAGCTGAGCGGCGAGCTAGAGCTTTGACCGCCGCCCGGTGTTGATTGAGCCGCGCCGGTTTCGCTAATCGCACCGACTCCTCCGCTGTCATGCGTGTAGGCTGTGACCGCTACATCGAATGTGAACAACTCCGACGCACTGTCGTTGAATTGCAGCGTGCGGCTGCCGGTCGTCTCAGACGGGTTGAATATCTGATCCGCGCCAAGTTTGTTCGAGAAAGCGAAGAGCGCAGGCGTCGTCGCGCTTGTGCCGTTGCCGCCATTGTCGGCGTTTGAAACAGTCACCGTGTTTGAAGTCGAACTGACGCGAATGACATTCAGGTTAACCATTGGGAAGTAGGTGTTGCCCGACTGGTTGGTGAGCGTCATGTCCATCTTGAACACGCCGCCCGTGAGCGACACGTTCGAGATAGCCGTCCTGACCTGAGTGGAGATGTCTGCCAGCGAACGGTGGTCAACCACAATTCCCTGCGTGTTGCTGGGCGATGTGACGTAGTAGCCTATGCGTCCAGGCGTGAGCGCACGAACGCGGTAGGAATATTGGCCGTCCTGCTGATTCGTGAATGACTGGCGCGTGGTGCCGCCGTCAACCTGACCTCTGACCTCGTAGTCGCCACCGTTGACGGACTGCTCTATCTCGAACAACTGAGCGTTGCCGACGGGCTGCCATGTAAGTGTGTAGCTGCCGTCGAAATCAATCGCCTTGCCCGCAGCATCCGTGAACTCGCCCGCAATAGCTTGCAAGTTGGGCGCAGCGCCGCCCTTCGAGACCGCGCCCGTCAACGTAAAATCAGTTGACGCTGCCACGAAGCCCACAACGCGCAACGTGTAGTTGCCCGGATTGGCGAGTTCAGCAGCGATGTGTTCCGGCCCGCCCGGATTGCCTGAATGAGTAACCTCTGTGCCAGCCGCGTCGTAGAGATAGAGGTCAAGGTCGTGAGCAACGCCGTCCACGATCTGATCGAAGTTCAGCGTCACATCGAGGCTCGCCGCAGGCGAATCGGTCGTGACTGTGAAATCCTGATAGGTCGTGCCCGCAACCAACTGCGTGCCGCCGTCGCCAGCCGCAATCGTGCCCGATTCGTTAATCGGCTGAGTCGCAGCCGCGCCCGCAGGAACTGTAGGAACGAGCCGCATGTAGAAGGGCATGTGAATCGTCTGCCCCGCAGCCGACTGCGCCACGACGTACCACTGCATCTGCAACGCCTTGCTCGTGTCCCTTACACGGTCGCCGTCAACTGTAGCGTTCACCGTAAACGTGGCCGAGCCGCCCGCAGGAACCGTTACGCTCTGCGCGCTCAAGGTCGAAGTGATGCCGTCCTGCTCAAGATAGCGATTGTTTGCGACTGAAAGATTGTAAGTTCCGCCCTGACCCGTAAGGTCTTGAACTGTGACGGTCACGTTTTCCGTGTGCGTCACGCGCGAGTTGATGACGGGAACTGCGCCGAACGAATGGCTGCCCAGTATGCCTGGCTGCGCGATACCATCGCCCGCGACACCCATCAAAGCTTTCGCGTTGACGGCGCGATAGACATCAACGAGTCCGCCGCCCTGCGCCATGATTGGATCGGAAGCGAGTCCGTCCGCTTTCGGCTGTCCGTTCAAATCACGAAGGCTCGTCGCCGTGTTGATAAGCGCAGTGCGAATCATGTCCGGCGTCCAATCCGGATGCGCCTGCTTGATGAGCGCTACGACGCCCGCGACATGCGGCGTTGAGAAGCTTGTGCCGCTGGCCCTGATGTAGCCGGTCGGATCGAACATAGTGCCCGTATTCGTCTCGGCAGCGCCGACGCGAACCGTGGCGGAGAGTATGTCAACGCCCGGCGCGCTCACGTCCGGCTTAATCTGGCCGAAGCCCTCTACGGGGCCGCGCGAGCTGAAGTCGGCCATGTCCGGCGAGAAGATTTGACCTTTGTTGATGCGAAGAAGTTGAGTGGAAGACGCGCCGACCGCAGGATTCGCACCCAACAGGCCAAGCAGGTAGTTGCCGTTATCCTGTGACATGCCCAGCACGGGGACGACTGACTTGCGCACGGTCGCGGCTGAAAGCTCGCCCTCGACGTTGTTGATGAAGACAACCGCTATAGCGCCTTTCGCAGTTGCCCACGTTGTTTTGGTAGTAAAGAGTCCTGTGCCGAGCGAGCCAGCAGCCGGAAGCTCAGGCGTGTTCACAGTGCTGCCGCGCATGATGACGGCTATCTTGCCGGTTACGTTGCTGGGAACTGCGTCAGGAGTTTCGGCCAGACCGCAGTAAACAAAGTTCTGTACGATGTCTGTCAGGATAGCGGGCGAGCCTTCCATAGCAATCGCCTTCATGCCTGTGCGACCGCCAATAACGTCGGCAGTGTTGACGCCCGTGCCGGGGTCTGTATCGGCAGCAACCGCAATCACTCGTCGTCCAGCCGCAGGAGCGCCCAAGGTAGAATCTGTTGGCCCATCGTTGCCCGCTGCGGCGACGACCGTAGTGCCCATCAACGCGGCGTTGTCCGAAGCTATGCACTCAGGATCGTCGGGGCCGCCTGCGCCGCCCAGACTCATGTTGATGACGTGCGCGACAGGTTTTTGAATAAGCGGAACATCGCCGCCCGTTGTGTTCGAGCCTACGGCCTTCAGCGTGTAAGGCGAAACCGCATCTTCGATTGCGAGAATAGTCGCGGCGTTCAGACAACTGCCCACGCCTGCGCAGACCTTGTAGCCCATCAATCGAGCCTGCGGCGCAACACCGTGAATCCTGATGTCGTCGGATGTTCCGGGAATTCCGTCTGCGCCCGGCGCAGTGCCCATGTACCCGGCTGCGTCAGCCGATGCGTGCGAGCCGTGACCGAAATCGTCAACTGTTCCGGCGAGCGGCAGGTAATAGATGACCTTCTTGTTCGTGTTGACTGCTGCTGCTTCCGGCAGTATTCCAAGACGCGGAGGCGTAGGATCGCCGCCGAACATCTCGTGCTTCCAGTCAATGCCTGTGTCCAGCACAGCGATGTTGATGCCCTGACCTTCATAGCCTTCATTGAAATTGTCCGTCGGCGTCACCTCCTGGTAACGGCCATAGACTTTCGGCGCATTGATATAGTCAACGCTCTTATTGAGCGCCACGTGAAGGTAGCCGTTCTGATGAACTTTTTTGACCTGCGGCAAACTCTCAATAACTGGAATCGCGGCGCGAGGGACGGTGAGCGTCACAGCGTTAAGAACCAGCGTGTAGCGATACTCGACCTTGCCCGCGAGGTTGCCGTCGAAATTGTTTATGTCAACCGTATCAACTTGAAACTGAACGCCGCGTGAGCGCAGATCGTTGAGAAGCTGATCCTGCCCCGTGCGCAATTGATTGCGATATGCCTGAAGCTGTTCGTTTGAAACGCTCCCACCGGCGCGCTGAATCTTTGCCTTGTAAACAGCGCCGGGTTCGTCTCGTAATTCGATTATTACGGAAGTCGTGCCTGCGTTTGACGAGGCTGAAGAAGCGTTCGCGTAGTGCAGCGCGAAGATGAGTCCGGCAACGATGAGAAGGAGCGTCATAGCCAGACGAAAGTTAGAAAGATTTTTAAGCATGATTCTTGATTCTCCTGAATTTGTTTGAAGCCTTCTTAAGCTTTTCATGGCTGAAGGGGCGCGAACTCTCTGGTCTTCTAAGGAGCGGGTGACGCCGCCGCCCCCATTCGGCAGCGCCACCCTACTTGCGCGAGGGTTAACCGAAGATCATTTCCCAATCAATCATGCTGAAAGGATAATCGCCACCACCTGAGAAAAACTTGAGGCACATTGCCCAAGCCGGAATCAGCCGAATTTCTTAGGAAATTTCGCTATTTTCGATTTCTGTGGAGTGGTTGAGGAAAACTTGAGACGATGGCAAGAAGGCGTGTACTGCGGGAACAAGAGGTCAATTGCGCGCTGATTTTGAATTTTTAATTCACGTCTTTAGACGTGTACTATTTTTCTACTTTTGTCATCCCCTTGAAAGATTTGAAATCACAAATCTCTGATCTGAAATTTCAAATGACATATCTCCATTTTGAAATTTCAGCTTGCTCGACCATCGCTGCAAGATACATTCGGCGCGAGCTAGCTTTGAGGAAATTCGCTACGAAGCGCGCCGAAGCGGAAAGGCTCGTTTATGCGGACGCGCGCGTTGCGCCGCAGATTCTTCAGCGTGTCTGAGAGCAGCGCTGCTTCGTGCTCGCCCACTATGCGCCGCCGAATCTCAGGCGTGGCCTCTTCCAGAGTCTGCGCGCGCGCCATCTCGTGCTTGAAGACCTTGATAACGTGGAAGCCGAAGTCTGTCTGTACCACGTCGCCGACCGCGCCGGGTTTCAGGGCGAACGCGGCGTCATCGAATGCGCGCGGGTGAGAGTTGCGAGCGAAGCTTCCGAGGTCGCCGCCCTGATTCTTCGTTGCAGAATCGTCGGATGAAGCGCGCGCCAGCGCAGCGAAGTCCGCGCCGGATGAAGCCTTGCGACGTAACTCTTCTGCGTGATTGCGCCTCTTCTCCATCTCTTCGCGCACGGCCCCATCCAGCGCCGCGCCGGAAAGATTTCTCTCACGCCCTACAGCTTGCGCTATCAGGTTGGGGCGCGCTTCTATGAGTATGTGCGACGCGGTGACGCGCTCGGGGAATTGAAACTCCTGATCGCCCTTGTGCGCTTCGTAATATGTTCTGATCTCGTCGTCCGTCGCCGTCATCCCCTTAGTCAGTTCCTCGCGCATCATCGCGCCGTAGATTTCCGTTCGGATAACGTCATGATACTCGTCGCGCGTCAACTTGTGTTCGCGCAAATATTCATCATACTTTTGATCGCCTCCGAACTGCGCTATGGTCTTGCGCTCTGCCTCCTGCATTCTCTCAGGCGTTATAATGAATCCGCGCCTTTCCGCCTCCTGCACAAGTAACGCTCTGTCAATCAACTCTGACACGATGCCCTCGCGCAACTGCTCAAGCTTCGTGCGCCCTTCCGCCGAATTTGGATCAAGCGAGAGCGCAGCCTGTCCGTTCTTCAAATACATCGTATAAAGCTTCGTAGGTACGGGACGATCATTCACAATCGCAACGACCGCAGGTAGCTGTTGAGAGTTTGCAGTCTCGGACTGTTTTGCGCAGCCTGCGAGCAACAGGCAAAGAAGCAGAACAATTGCGATAATACGAGATGAGAAAAATATGGGTAGGCGCAGCATGGTCGTTTTTCCTAAACGCTCCTCCTTTCATACACTTTCCAGGGAGGCAGCGCGATGGCGCAAAACTTCTTCATGATTAAGTAGAGACACCCTAGACTTCGGAATAGAATATTGTCGCGGATTCTGGCACGCAGTCCTAACAGAAAGCAAACTCCGTCGCTTCAATCTAGCGCGTACGAACAACGACCAGAAAATTCCTGCGACAGTTAAAGTATATTAAGACGGGTTGAGAATTTCTTGAGAGTTTGGGAGTAGCTCAGGACAGTACCACATGCCTAGGCATATGGTACTGTCCTGAGGACACTTGCGTAAGAAGCTTCAGCGGCTACTGCTCTTCTTACCACCTTTTTTACCGCCCTTCTTGCCTCCCTTGCGCGAAGATGCGTGCGACTCCTTCTTGCCTCGGCCCGAGCCGCTCTTTTTGCCGCCGCCCGATTCCTTGTTCACAGTAGCCCACGCGCGTTTCTCTGCCGTTTTCTTCGACACACCGCGCTTCTCATAGCCCTCTTCGATGTGCTCTGCTTGACGTTTCTGCTTATCCGTATAAGCTGATTTATCACCTCTAGGCATTGTCTTCCCCCTTAACTAATGATTCATCCGAAATTCAAGCCCGCGCAGTGCGAGCTTTTGATTCATTGAGGAGTTCCGTCAACTTCTTCATAGCCTCTTCCATGCCCTGACGTTTCTTCAGAACGGGTTTGAACAAATCTCCCTTCTGCTTCACCCTCTTCAGCACGTTTGCGATGGTGAAATCCTGCGTCCTTATTTTTTTGCGTTCGACCTCGCTCCAATCGAGCGGAGCGGAGACGGTCGCCCCCTCGCGCGGTCGTACAGAGTAAGGCGCGACCACAGACTTGCCGCGCGCGTTCTGCATGTGGTCAACGTAAATCTGCCCGCGCTTGCGTCTTTTCAACGAGCGCTCGACCGTAGCCACCTCTGGATTCTCGCGCGCAACAATCGTCGCCACGCCTTCTGCAAATTCCGCCACCTCGTCGTAGCTGTACTTCGGCTTTACAGGCACGTAGACGTGAATGCCTCTTGAGCCGGAAGTCTTCGCGTAAGCTTCGAGTCCCAGTTTTTTCAGAATCTCTCGCGTGCCGAGCGAGACTTCGCAGATGGTCTCGAACTCGACGGACTTGCCCGGGTCCATATCAAAAACGAGCCAGTCCGGGTGCGCAAGGTCTTCTGTGCGCGAGTGCCAGGGATGGCGCTCAATCGCGCCCAGGTTAGCCATGTAGATTAAGGTCTGAAGATTATCCCCGACGATGTAATCAACCTCGTGCCCCTCTTCGACTTCGAGCGTTTCGGTGCGAACGTAAGTGGGAGCTTCGTTTACGTCGTGCTGGTGAAAGTACGCGCCCTTAATCCCGTTCGGATAACGCTTCATAATCAGCGGGCGGTCTTTCAAATAAGGCAGAATGTATTTTGAGATTTCATAGTAGTAGCGTATGAGGTCGCCTTTCGTGTAACCCTCTTTGGGCCAGTAAACTTTATCAAGGTTCGTGAGCTTTAACGGGTCGCCGCCTATTTTTATATTTAGATCGCCGCTCAGATTCCTTTTCCTGAAAGCGCTGCTGGCAGAAACAACTTCGCCCTCGACACTCTGCTTCAATCTCTTAACGCCCTTCGCGCTCGCCCTCTTTTTCGGCCTGCTCGACCTCTTCAATTCCTCTGTCTTCAAAATAGCTTCAAGCTCCCAGCCTTCTTTCGCATACTCGTCCCTGCTTTTTATCAGAAGCCACTGGTTGTCGCGCCCGCCCATCTTCACAAGATTGAACGCCCCCTTAAGTTTGTCGCCGCGAAGCTCGAATTTCAGTCTTCCTTTCTCAAGCTGTTCGAGCGGATCTTCACCCTCCAGTAATTTGTATGTGCCCTCATCCCATCTCATGTGCTCGCCCGCGCCGTAGTTGCCTTCTGGAATGTGCCCTTGAAATTTCAGATATTCAACGGGATGATCTTCCGTCTGAACCGCCAGCCGCTTCTCGCCCGGATCAAGAGAAGGCCCACGACGAACAGACCAGGATTTCAGCACGCCGCCCATCTCCAGTCGAAAATCGAAATGGAGCATAGAGGCGTGATGCTCCTGCACCACAAAACGATGGCGGTCGGTCTTTGAAATCCTCCCGCGCGGCTCAGGCGTGCGAGTGAAATCACGTTTCTTCTGATAAATCTCGAGACTCATTTTCGCAGTTCGCAATTTGAAGTTATCTCCGCTTACGCACAAAGAGATTGCTCAATTCCCGTACACGCCAGCGTTTTATTCTCGCTCACTTTCGACGCACAAATAGCAGTTCAGCCAGCTTGTTTTGCAAAGCAAGTGCCGGAACATTCAATTGCGGACGGGCGGATGTCGCATTGCGAATTTAAGAAGAGATTAAATAGATACATGGTCTCTTCAACCTGCTTATCAATCCGCAATGGGCACTTCGCAATCACTTTTGCAGTTTCTTCACCTCGCGCTTGAGCAGCGCGAAATCTTCTCTAACCTTTTCGCCCAAATCTTCTCTGTAAAATCTGACCGCCGGATGATAGCCGACCACGTACTTGCGCCCTTCGTGATTGATGACGCGCCCGCGCGCCTCGTTTATGCTCTTGACGCCCAGAACGGATTTAGCCGCGACCGTGCCGAGCAGCATGACGAGTTTCGGGTTCAGAAGCGCTATCTGCTCGAACAGGTAGCTCGATGTGCAGGTATCAACTTCCAGTTTTTTCGGCGTGCGATTCTTCGGCGGGCGGCATTTCACAGTGTTGGTGATGAAGAAATCGTTGCGATCCAGCCCCGTGCCTTCCAGAACGTGATTGAGGAATCGCCCGGCTGAGCCTACGAACGGGTGACCCGATTCATCCTCTTCCTTGCCCGGCGCTTCCGCGATAATCATCACTTTGGCGGAAAATTTTCCGTCGCCCGGAACAGCCAGTGTCCTCGACTCGTGCAGCGGGCAGCGCGTACACACGCGAATCTGCGCAGCCAACTCCTCAAGCCGCGCCACCTTTTTAGACTTCACCACGATGACTCCCTCCTACTCTTCACAAGAGGCTTGCAATTTGCATGCAGGCTACCTCTCAACTCTTCGCGTCCTTCTTAGCGCCGTTGCGACTTTGCGTGAGAAAAAGTTTCACGCTGGAGACGCAAAGGCGCAAAGAAGAAGGCGCAAGGGTTATCACCTGATTTCTGGATTTTATTTCGGCAAGGCCGACAGGAAGACGCTTGAAGAAGCTCTATAATCAATCACACCAAACTCTCTTCGGCGGGCGCGAAGAATACCAGCAAGCTCAGGTCTTCCGTGATTGTGTGGAAGCGATGTTCGATGTTTGCCGCGACGAAGATGATGCTGCCCGCTTGAACGGGGCTGGCCTCCGTGCCGACCTGTGCAATGGCACGACCACGAACAACGTAATAAACCTCGTCTTCGGTGTGAGGCTTTTGCGGGTCGGTCGCGCCTGCTGGCAATTCGTAAACGCCCATGCTGAGCGATTGCACACGCAAGAATTCAAGGTAGAGCCGCTCAGAGCGCTTGCGCTCTGAGCGGAGTTGAGAGATGTCGAATGTATCCATGACGTTTCCCCGGCTACTGAGACGGAGGCGGAATCGGGTTATGAACCTCAGCGACCAGCTTCCACCTGCCATCGCGCTGCCGCTTCCAGATATGCACGTAGTTGCCGCTCTCGGTCGGCGCAGATTGCGTCGCGGTCTCTCTGAATTCGTAAGTGCCGTAATCGTAAGCTATATCGCCGGAGCGCGAGACATCTGCTTTCGTGGGTCGCCAGACAAGCGTGTGCTCTCTAGCTGCGAGCATTGCGAGCGCTGCCTCTCTTCCGACTGAAGGGAATTTTCCTTCGCGCAAGAGTCTGACATCGTTGGCAATGTAATCCGCGTAAGCTCTGCTCGCGCCTTTAATCGCAGAGGCTTGAGAGAACTGTCGCTCTAAATCCAGAACGGCTTCGCTCTCCGTCTGAACATTGACGGTTGATCTGGCTTTCCAACTGTTGCTTCCGAAGTTCGACGGAAGCTGCCATGTGGGCATGGGCGTCTGAGGTCGCTCGTTACTGGTTCCAAGGTCTATTGCGAACTTCCATGTTCCATCCTGTTGCTTCTTCCATACGGTCATGAAATTACCGAAAGCCACAGGCTCGTCCTGTAAACTTCCGCGACGAAATTCCCACGGGCCTGTGTCGTAACCCATATCACCCGCGCGCGAAACGTCCGCGTAAATCGGCTCCCACTTCAATATGCCCGGCACAGGCGCGCGCGCTCCCCAAGATTGCTTGCCGTTTACAGGGCCGGGGCGAAAGACGATCCCATCGTCTGCAAGGAAAGCCAGAAAAGAGTCGCGTATGCCGTGCGCCACCGCAGTAGCGGAGAATGCCCTTTCGGTTTCTACGAGCGAGCGTACTTCGCGCACAGTGTCAACCCGCTGGGCCAGGCCGCTTGAGATAAAGAGAATCAGGATTAGTAGAAGGAGTAATGTTTTCTTCATGGCTAATAGTTTCCGAAGCTGTTTGAACAATCCCTCAGAAAGAGATTGTCCTGGGGTTTAATCATCGCTTCCACAACTTCTGCGAAGGGATGCGAAGCGCGCGATTGAATTTGGCCGATGCGTTCTCCCATGCGATCACTTCTGTCAACTCTACAATCTCATCATCTTTGAAACTCGCGCGCAGTCTCTCGAAAAGCCCGTCGCTCACATCTCGCCCGGTGACGGTCATAGCGTCCGCGTACTCTAATGCCACGCGCTCCGTCGCGTTGTAAAGCGGACTGGTCGCGTAATCGTGCAGGGCTTCAATCTTCTCGTTTGAGACTCCAAGCTCGCTGCTCACGGCAGCGTTGATGTCCTGTCAAAACTCGCAGCCGTTCAGGTAGGCCACGCGGCGGTTGACTAGAGCCTGCAATGCCGGATTAATCAGGCCGGAACCGTCCAAGCCTTGCCACATCCCGCGCACGCCTCGAAAAACGGTAGGCCGCCGCGCGTAGATTAGATGATTCAGAAGCGGCGCGCCCCACTTCGCGGCCTGTGCGTCAAAGACACGCTTGATGTAACCGTCTGCTTCATCCGGTTTCACGCCTTCAATTCGCGCCATACCTTTCATACTCCCTTATGAAGCGGTGATGAGTGATGAGTGATAAGAAAATACGTGAATCATGAATCGAAGAAGCTTTTATTAGAAGCCGTCCCATAAATAGTTGCAGCATCACGTTGCTCCAATGTCTATCCGGCTTCCAGCAACACTAGACTATTTATGAGATGAGTTCTAGTTCATCCTCTTATCACTTATCACCGCTTTACAAATCTTGCTTTGTCGCCGCAACTTGCGCGAGTTGTGCGAAGACGTTTAGATTGTGAATCTTGCTCTTACACAGTTCAGTAAAAGTTTTACGCCGGAGCTTCTTATGAAGTTTCGTCGAGAAAAGCTTAAATCAGAGGGGGATGATTTTAATGTCCGAAGAATTGGAATTTATCGAAAATAATGGAAACCAGCCGCCGCAAGCTATGATGTTGCAGATGATCTTCGGCTTCTGGGTTTCCAGAATAATCTACGTCGCCGCGAAACTAGGCATCGCAGATATACTAGCCGATGGCGCGAAGTCATCGGAGGAGATAGCTGCAAAATCGGGCGCGCACGCGCCTTCGCTCTACAGGCTGCTGCGCGCTCTCGTCAGTGTCGGCATCTTCAGTGAAGATGATGAGAAACGTTTTGCGCTGACTCCGCTCGGCGCAACTTTGAAGAGCGACGGGGTGCGCTCTTTCGCCATCGCGGAGCTTGGCGAAGACCACTACGTAGCGTGGGGCAATCTCATTCACAGCGTAAGAACGGGCGAGAGGGCTTTCGATAATGTCTTCGGCATGCCCGTCTGGCAATACTACGCGGAGCATCCTGAGAACGGCGCAATCTTCAATCAGGCGATGACAGATTTGACAATCGCCGTCGAAGCCGCCGTGATGGAAGCATATGACTTCTCGCCTTTTGAAAAGATCGTTGATGTGGGCGGCGGGCACGGTAGTTTTCTCGCTTCAATATTGAAAGCTAACACGAGGGCGCAGGGCGTTCTCTTCGACGCGCCTCAGGTCGTAGATGGCGCGAAGCAGAGATTAGAAGCGGAAGGTTTGACGACACGTTGTTCTGTCGTTGGCGGTGATTTTTTCGAGGCGGTGCCTGATGGCGGCGACCTTTACGTGATGAAGATGATACTGCACGATTGGGACGAGACGCGCTCACGCACCATTCTGGAAAACTGTCATCGTGCGATGAAGGAGAACGGGAAACTGGCTATAGTCGAGCAGGTAGTTCCATCCGGCAATGAGCCGTCTCCGAGCAAGCTCATAGACATCAACATGCTTGTGATGACGGGCGGGCGCGAGCGCACTGCGGAAGAGTTCGCCTCGCTCTTTGAATCGGCGGGCTTTAAGCTCACCAACGTTGTAGGGACTAACTCGCTCGTATCTATTATTGAAGGCGTGCGAGTGTGAGCGAAGAGCGGGAATTAATCAGGGCTTCGGAAGTCGGCGAGTATGTGTTCTGCGCGCGTGCGTGGTGGCTGCGCGCGGAAGGCTTTGCGCCTACTGGCGGGCACGAGGCGCGCGAGCGCGGCACTCGCTGGCACGAGGCGCACGGGCGCGAAGTTGCTCGCGCGAGGCGCATGCAACGGGCTGCTCTCTTCTTTGTTCTGCTTGCGCTCGTGCTGGCAACATTTCTTCTGCTCGTGTGGTGGCGCGTATGATCTGGCTTCTGTCGGCAACCGTCATACTGGTCTTTTGCGCGCTCGCCGCTTACATTCAATCGCGCGCATTGCTGCGACGAACAGGACTCCCGCGCGGAAAACTTCTTTACGGCGACACTGGCTCCCCCGTGGGTCGCCTGACGCCGCTCAAGGTTGACGAGAAGGGCACACGGCAGGAGAAGGCGCTTATCTCGAAAAGGTACGGGCTGGTGGGAAGGCCGGACTATCTTGTGCGAACGCGCGCAGGGATAGTTCCGGTCGAGGCGAAATCTGGCAAATGCCCTGCAAGAGGTCGCCCCTACGCTTCAAACCTGATGCAGCTTGCGGCCTACTGCCTGCTCGTCGAAGAGACAACCGGCGCAAGCGTGCCTTACGGGTTGATTCGTTATAACGACCGTGAAGTCGAAGTAGAGTTCACCGAAGATTTGCGCGAAGAATTGCTCGCATTGCTTGGAGAGATGCGCGTGGCACGCACGCTGGAAGGTGTTCATAGAAGCCACGGGGACGCGCGCCGATGCGCCGGATGCAGCATGCGCGGCGTGTGCGATGAGGCTTTATGAGAGACTATTCCTTGCGCCTCTCCTTTGCGAGAGAAAACCATCTCACGCTGTAGGAGCAAAGGCGCTAAGAAAGAACGCAAAGAGATTCACATTTCGGAGATTAAGATGACTGATAATGACGGGAAACAGGCAGCACCATACGGGTCTTGGAAATCGCCTATCACTTCGGACTTGATTGTGGGCGGAACGATAGGTCTCAGCCAGGTCTTGCTCGATGGCGCGGACACTTACTGGATAGAGATGCGACCGAAAGAAGGCGGGCGAAACTGTATCGTGCGCCGCGATGCGGAAGGCCGCATCAGCGACATGACTCCGCCGGAATTCAGCGCGCGCACGCGCGTTCACGAATATGGCGGCGGCGACTACATGGTTGCTGAAGGTATTATCTATTTTTCGAACTTCGCGGATCAGAGACTTTACAAACATGCCGCAGACGCCGCGCCTCAACCGCTCACGCCCGCAGTGGACATGCGCTACGCGGACTACATAATTGACCGCAAACGCAATCGCTTGATAGCCGTGCGCGAAGATCACACGGGCGGCGGGCACGAGCCTGTGAATGCAATTGTCGGCGTCAGACTCGACGGCGCAGACGACGGCGGCAGCGTGCTCGCCAGCGGTTACAACTTCTATTCAAGCCCGCGCCTTAGTCCTGATGGCTTGCGGTGCGCGTGGCTTGAGTGGAATCACCCGAACATGCCGTGGGACGGTTGCGAATTGCGCGTGGCAGATGTTCAACCTGATGGCTCGCTGGGCCAGTCTAAGCTGGTCGCGGGCGGACTTGATGAATCAATATTTCAACCCGAATGGTCGCCTGACGGCACGCTCTATTTCGTCTCCGATAGAAGCAACTGGTGGAACATCTATCGCGCCAACGACGATGGCGAGGTGGAAGCGGTTCACGAGTTGAATGCGGAGTTCGGCGTGCCGCAATGGGGTTTGGGGCTTTCCATGTATGCCTTTGAATCCGCAGATTCAATCATCTGCGCCTACATCGAACAGGGCGCGACAAGCCTTGCAAGATTGAACACCGGAACGGGCAAGCTTGAGCGCATAGAAACGCCTTTCACAGATATTACATACGTGCGAGCCGCGCAAGGGCGTGCGGCTTTTCGAGCAGGGTCGCCAACCGGATTCGCTTCAATCGTCGAGCTAGACCTTGCAACGAAACGTATAGAAGTTCTGCGACGCGCAAGCGATCTAATTATTGATGAAGGCTATTTGTCAGTGCCGCAGGCCGTAGAGTTTCCGACCGAAGACGGAAAGACGGCGCACGCTTTTTTCTACGCGCCGCGCAACCGGGATTTTCGAGCGATTGACGGAGAGCGCCCGCCGCTTCTCGTACGAAGTCATGGTGGGCCAACTGCCGCCGCCACAACCACGCTCAGTCTCAGCATTCAATACTGGACGAGCCGGGGCATTGCCGTCCTGGATGTGAACTACGGCGGCAGCACCGGCTACGGGCGCGATT
>DATHJK010000601.1:0-3383 GCA_035316225.1 Pyrinomonadaceae bacterium | reverse complement strand
AGAGTTTTGATCTGGTCTTCACAGACCTCTCTATGCCTGAGATGGATGGATGGGAGATAGCGCGCGAGATTCGTCGTCGCTGGCCTCAGACAGACATCGTGCTCGTCACAGGCTACGGCAAATCCACGACTCCGCCGCCCGGCGAACAAGCGTTGGTCAACGGCGTAATAGGCAAGCCCTTCGACTTCGATCAGGTCACAGAAGTAGTCAACGACCTGACCGCCAGGCAAAGAAAGATGGGGACTCCGCTTCCAGAAATCAACGTCTCGCCTGAAATAAGCATGTGAGGAAGAACAGTATGATAAGTCAGGAGAAAGAATCGCCCTGAATTTCTCATTTATAATTCACGTCTTTAGACGTGTACTATGTTGTCCTTAAAGCTCCTATCCCTTTTATCTCTCTCCGCGCTCGTTCTCTACTTCCGTTTCCAAACTAACTATCAGGTTGCGCACGCTCGGCTGATCCATTGGCTCAAGCAGGCGTAGCGCTTCGTCCAGTACGCGGCGCTGATGCTCAGGCCAACCGGGCTGCCCTGCGACGCTTCCCGGTTCGCCTCTGTAAAATGCGGCGCGCGGCGGCCTGACTCTATCTACGACATCGCGCTCCACAGCGAGCATCATCGTCGGCACGTCTTCAAGTTCAAGGGCACGCGCTACCAGCGAGACGGATTGGTGGCAGAGGCGCGAGGCCGGAACGAGCAGCGCGGCCTGCACTTCGTAGCGCTTCACGCGCGCGACCAGTTGAGGAATCATCTCATCAACGAGCCGCGCGGCGTCTGTGATAAATCCTGAAAAACTCCAGAAGACAGGATTGAGTTGGCCTATGATGCCGTTATTCTGAAACTCGAAGAGCCGGTCAATCGGAACCAGCGAGTTCCTATCGCTCTTAACCGCCTGCGGGTCGTAGCCGCGCGCTGCATAGCATAAATCTTCCGCTTCGACTTCTACAGGTATCTCGTCGAATCGCAAATCACCGCGCGGCGCGTTCACATCGAAGGTTTCGGTCCCGTCAATATACGCGCCCGCCGATGTGATTAATCCTAAGTTGAGCATTGGCAGCGCACGGCGCAATGATCTGAAAGGCGCTCGCTTGTTCTCCACGAACGGGTAATCGCTCAGGTCATCACTCTTGTCTGCGCGCCCCTGTTGCCAGCGCCGGAATCGCTCGCTCCACTCTTCCTTCTTCTCAAAAATTTCAATCACCAGGATTCCCTCCCCATCACAAAGAACTCAGGCGCGCCTGCCTTCTACGTGCTATCAGAAGAAAGGCTGCGACCGCCGCGAGTATAGCAACGCCGAAGATGGCGACGGAGTAGCCATGCAGGCTGTTGAACTGAGCGCGCAGCGGCGAATCCGGCGCAACATCGTCAATCGGCCTTCCCATTGCAACACGCAGCGCCAGCATGCGCGCATTAATCACCCATTGCCCCACGGCTGTCATCAATGCGAGGAGCGCGAGCGTCGCTGTCTCAAAATAGAGAGCGCTTCTTTTAATTCCTCGTCGAAAAGCGAAAGCGGTCGCAATAAGCAGCAGGCTCGCAAGCGTGCCGCTCACGTTCAAGATGACGAGCGAGCGCGTCACTATAGAGCCGGCAGCATGATTAGCATGCTCCACGTTCAATTCGCGCAAGGTGGCGAATACCACAGGCGCAACCACCGCGCTGAAGAAGACAGCCGCGCCGAGCCACAGCGCTATGACCATCAGCCGCGCATCATTGAAAAGCGTAAAGAGCAACCGGCTTTTCTCCAGCCGCTCCGCTCTTTCCGACACGTTCGCGCTCGCGCGTTCTTCTCTGACTTCGACGCTCATCAATCGTAATCCATAACTCCCGGCATCAATCTTATTTTAGGAAACTCGATAGTGGGTTGCGCGATTGTGCGTGGGTCTGGAACACTCAGAAGCCACGCGAGCGCGCGGTCAAGCTGCGCCTGGTAATCATCAAGATCAAGTGACATGAAGCAGCGAGTCCCAAGCCTTGCGAACTTCTCTTTCGCCATCTGGTACATGCGGCGAGCCGCGCCCGGTCGCCCTATCTCAAGATGATGAAAGGCCACAGCCGATTGAATCAAAGCTTGCAGAAAAAGCTTTTCATTCTGCCCCACCTCGCCCATCCAGCGATCTTCCCATGCGTCATGCGCTGCATGAAACTCGCCAGCATTGTACAGGTCTATCCCCGCGAAATATTCGACCGGATACGCGGCCAGATGCTCGTCCGTATATGCCTGAAACTCTATAGTCGTCATCCTAGCGCCCCTACAACTACTGCCAATCCTTCTTCAACAACAACTCTTCGATTCGATAAGCATGAAGAAAGTCATGCAGCGCAAGGTGGCGCATCATTATGAAGACGGAGTAGTGATCGTATTCGTCATGTTGCGCCGTACGTTGCCAATCCTCTTCTGTCAACTGCTTCAGACGCTCGACCAGACCTTTGCGGTCACGCATGAATCTTTCAAGCTCCCGGTCAAGGTCACGATTCAACAGCGCGTCCGCCGCGAGCGCCTCGTCAGGGTTGTAAGGCACTATGCGCGGATTATCCTCGCGCGTCATCAATTCCAACCTTTCAAAGAAGAGATGATGCACTTCTGCAAGATGACACGCATGCTCGTGTGCAGACCACTTGCCGGGGCGCGGTCGTCGCTTCAAGATTTCATGCGGGACTTCGCGCACGAGCGGCAAGACCACATTCGGCGCTCTCTCTAAAGCTTCAATGATTTTTATTTCAGGGCTATTCATCCGGATGAATCTTCAGTTGCTTTTAATATCGCGCAACCCTTTGGTCAACCTCGCGCGACCAGCCATCGATGCCGCCCGCCAGATTGTGTAGCTTCTTGAATCCCTGCCGTGCCAGGAAGCTACACACCTGCGCGCTGCGTATACCGTGATGGCACATGAAGACGAATTCGTCTTCGGGGCTGAGCGTCGAAGCCCATTCGTTGAACCGGCTCAGCGGTAGAAGCCTTGCGCCTTCAATACGGGCTATCTCGTATTCGACCTCTTCGCGCACGTCAACTAGATTAACCTCGTCGCCGCGCTTCATGCATTCGTCCAATGCGGCGGGCGTAATCGTCTCAAAATTCATCGTCTCTTCGCTCCGCTCGCATTCAGGCGCGAGGCTATGATTTTGGCGGCTGTAGCGCCTGCGCCCGTAGCAGTGCTTATCGTAGGAGCGAGCGGGCTGGAAACGTCTCCTATGGCGAAGACATTTTCGATGCTGGTTTCCTGCTCGTTGTTGACGATGATGTATCCACTCTCACCTGTTCGCAACTGCTCGCGGAAAAAATCCGTGTTCGGCTCGACCCCAACGCGCACCAGCACTCCGCCCACTGCCATTTGAAAAGGTTTCAGAGCGCCCTCTCGCTCAATCTCTACCGCTTCAACAC
>DATHJK010000600.1:0-3600 GCA_035316225.1 Pyrinomonadaceae bacterium | reverse complement strand
GCCCGCCGGTGTGCGCGCGTGCTTCGCCGTAATCGAACCCGTTCTGCCGCACGCCATAGCCTTGCTCGCGGGCAAGCCGCACTCGGAAGCTAATTGAGAATGGTCAATGGGCGCTAACCATTCAACTGCTCAAAAACAGATTACATGGAAAACTTTTTGACTTTAGCTCTGTATGCAGCTTAGAATTTTCTCGAAGCGAGTCCTTTAGCGGTTGCTTTTGCATTCTGAATCAGTAAGAATTTTCGATAATGATGCTGAGCGCTATACTTCTACAAACCACGACTGCGCCGAATAGTGTCGGTGGGCCAATCACAGCATACTGGCCTGTGATGATCTTCTTCGTCTTCGCGGTTATCTTCCCGGTCGTGCCTATAGTCCTGGGGCGCTTCCTGCGGCCTAGCATTTACGGCAAGGGCAAGATGCGCCCGTACGAGTGCGGCATTGACCCTACGACCGAAGCGCACGACCGCTTCACCGTGCGCTACTACATCGTCGCCATGCTCTTTCTGATCTTCGACGTGGAGACGATATTCCTGCTGCCCTGGGCTGTTATCTACATGGGCAACGATTTTTCGTTCACAAAGTTTGCGCTCCTCGAAATGTTCGTCTTCATAGGAATTTTAATCGTCGGCTACTACTACGCCTGGCGCAAAGGCGCGCTGGAATGGGCATGAAAGAAGGGATGAAGGATGAGGGATGAGGGATGAGATGGATTGAATGGTTGATTCAACTGTCGTAGTTAAATCAATCTTATTCATCCCTCATCCTTCATCCCTCATCCCTTATTTATGGCTGAACACGAAGAAGGATTTGTCCTGACGACTGTTGATTCAATATTCAACTCGATCAGGCGCAGTGTGGGCGCGAAAGTGATGGATGTGGGCGCGCCTGTTGTTAATTGGGCGCGAAAATCCGCGTTGTGGCCTATGACGTTCGGGCTTGCGTGCTGCGCCATTGAGATGATCGCGTGCGGGGCAGGGCGATTTGACATTGACCGCTTCGGCGCAGGCGTGTTCCGTCCCTCTCCGCGCCAGAGCGACCTGATTATCATCGCTGGCACTGTGACTTTGAAGATGGGGCCTGTGGTTCGCCGCATCTATGAACAGATGCCTGAGCCTAAGTGGGCGATTGCTATGGGAGCGTGCGCTTCCACTGGCGGGCCTTTCGATTCTTACTCTACTATGCAGGGCGTTGATCGCGTCATCCCTGTAGACGTTTACATACCGGGCTGCCCGCCGCGTCCCGAAGCGCTGCTCTACGGCCTGATGCGACTTCAGGACATAATCATGCGCGAGCACCCTTCGGCATACATCTTTGAATCCGACGGCACGGTTCGCCGCCAGCGCCAGCTTGAAGGCGATGATACGCAACTTGCGGAAATCTCGCCGCTAGACCACGAGGCCGAAGAGGTCGTGGCCGCAGCGACAGAATAAAGAATCAACAGCTTACCGTAGAGCAAAGGGGCCGATCCGCCAGAGCGGGCGGCCTTTTTGTTTGTCAATTAAAGAAAATTTTTTGGAAGAAACTATTAACCTCCTTCGTCAAATTATCTGAATGGGCGAAGGAGCGTCGGACGTGGAGCGTCGGGCTGTGATGGCCGAAAAGATTGTGGACGATGGGGTGATAGCTGCCTGCCAGCGGGGCGACAGGGAAGCTTTTCGTCTGCTCTTCGAGACCTACCAGGACAGGGTGTTCTCAATCGCGCTCTACTCTCTGGGCGGCGACGAAACACTGGCTAAGGATGTTGCGCAGCAGGTCTTTCTTAAATTGATGACCGGCATCAAGCAGTTTCGACGCGAAGCGGAGTTCACCACATGGCTCTACCGTCTGGTAGTAAACGCCTGCATGGACGAGCACAGGAAGCGCAGGCGATTTCTTCCGTTCGCGGATTTTCAGAATTTGGATGAGAGAGCGGTGTCGAAGAGAGATGAAGAAGAGGTTTACGCGCGCACCGAAATCTCCGGCGCAGTGCATGGCGCTATCATGCGACTTAAGCCAAAGCTTCGCATGCCTATTTTGTTGAAATACATACAGGGGCTTTCTTATGAAGAGATAGCCGACGTTCTCAGTTGCTCGACGGGCACTGTGGCTTCGCGTCTGAATCGCGGGCACAAGGTGCTGGCGCGCAAGCTGGGGCATTTGCGCAATGTGAGTTTCGAGGGGGAGTAGTTTAGAGATGTTTGGTAAGCATGTAAGTAAAAAACTTTCGGCATACTGCAACCAGGAGTTGAGTGCGGATGAAGCGCGCGAGGTTGCAGAGCACGTGCTGGTCTGTCAACGCTGCCGCCGCGAGCTTGAAGAAGTGAGGCTTGGCGTTCGATTGGCCCAGACTCTTCCCGTTCTGCATGCGCCCGCCTCGCTTCTCGGCGAGATGGAAACTCATCTGGACGAGCGCGCCTCTCATCCTGCTCAAACCCGGCGCGCTCGCATCTCATCAGCTTTTACATGGCCGCGCATGGCGGTCGCTTTTACCTCGTTGCTTATAGCAATCGCTCTGGGTGGCTGGTTCTTTCTGGTGCGCCCTTCGACCACATCATGGGAAGTGGCGCGCATAGCGGGCGCGCCGCGAATTGATTCGGCAAACATAGGTGAGAGCGGGAGACTGGCTGTAGGCGAGTGGCTGGAAACGGACGCGAATTCGCGCGCTCTGGTTCAGGTTGGTCAAATCGGCAGAGTCGAGATTGACCCGAACACTCGCGTGCGCCTGGTCGAAACCAGACCAACGGAGCATCGTCTTGCGCTCGCTCGTGGACGCATGCACGCGAGCATCTGGGCACCGCCGCGCCTCTTCTTCGTTGACACGCCATCGGCGCGCGCCACAGACCTTGGCTGCGCTTACACGCTCGAAGTTGATGACGCGGGCGCTGGTGTGCTGCACGTAACAGTCGGGTGGGTTGCGCTCGATCTGGGAAGTCGTTCCGCGATTGTTCCGGCAGGAGCGTCGTGCGCAATGCGAAAGGGAACGGGGCCGGGCACGCCTTACTACGAAGACGCTACGGAAGCGTTTCGCACCGCGCTTGCGAAACTGGATTTCGAGCAGCAGGACGCGGGCGCTCGCTCGCTGGCCTTAGCCTCCGTGCTGGACGAAGCGAGACCGCGCGACGCTTTGACGCTCTGGCATCTTCTTTCACGCACGCCCGTGGAAGAGCGTGCGCGAGCTTACGACCGTCTGGCATCGCTCGTTCCGCCGCCCGAGGGAGTGACACGTGAAGGAGTTTTACGATTAGACCAGCACATGCTTGATCTATGGCGTGATGAATTAAAGCTCGGCTGGTTCAAGAACGATCCCCTTTGGCGCAGAGCATGGCGCTGGATCTGGGGCTGGGCTTCGGAAAAACTTTAGGGCGCGGAAGCGCCAGCGCGCGCTTTTGCAGGAGGTATTATGTCTGGCAAATTGCGTTGGGTTGTAATCATCCTCGTAGTTCTATTCGTAGTCGTGCAGTTCGTAGCAAGACCTGCGAAGACCAATCCCGAAATTGACAGCACGCGAACGGTCGAGGCCAGCACGCACCTGACCCCGGAGGTCGCAGCGATCTTCGAGCGCTCATGCAACGACTGCCACTCTAACCGCACGCGCTGGCCCTGGTAC
Organism: Pyrinomonadaceae bacterium; assembly: GCA_035316225.1. Taxonomy (GTDB): domain Bacteria; phylum Acidobacteriota; class Blastocatellia; order Pyrinomonadales; family Pyrinomonadaceae; genus 3-1-20CM-3-53-8. The sequence goes on along the minus strand of DATHJK010000600.1, from coordinate 11 downwards.
AGCCACGTCGC
>DATHJK010000599.1:0-4316 GCA_035316225.1 Pyrinomonadaceae bacterium | reverse complement strand
TGTGATGCCCATGAGCGGATTCGTAGGCGTCTCGGCATAGATGAGCTTCGTGTTCGGGCGAATCGCTTCACTGAAAGCCTCTACGCTGGTCTGGTCAACGAGCGTGCGCTCAATTCCCCAGAGAGGAAGCTGCTTCGTCATGAGCGTGAGCGTTCCCGCGTAAAGACTGCTTTGCGCGACGACGTGATCGCCCGCCTGAAGATTGCACATCACGGAAGCGAATATCGCGCCCATGCCAGAGCCTGTCACGAGCGCAGCCTCGCCGCCTTCCAGAGAAGTAACCACGGCCTCGACCTGTTTGTGCGTAGGGTTGCCGTAGCGCGAATAAAACTCTGCGTGCCTCGGCGTCGTAGCCATCTCTATGAAATGCTCCGTCGAATCGGCACGGAAACTGGTCGTCTGCCAGATGGGCGGGCTGATTGCGCGCGTCCCGTTCTCGTCAGAGTCCGCGTGAATCGCTTTCGTCTGCGCTCCTTCAAATTTATCCTTCAAGAAAGTTCACCTCTCAACTTCTTTGCGAGCTTAAGGTCTTTAACTTTGCGCCTTTGCGTGAACCTCCAACTCTCATTAGCTTGAGCTTAGAGAGAATTGCAGTTTCTCGCAAAGGCGCAAAGAAAAAACTTAAGCTCGCAAAGGGTTGATTATCTTCAAGCGGCCTGAGCCACTTTCTCCAATTTCTCTCGCACAATTTCAAAGAGTCGCGCCCCGTCTCTGCGCGCATTGCCTGCCGGTACATTGAACTCGCGCTCGATGTAGTCCTGCCCCATCTGCGAATCTGTGACAGAGCCTGCGACGAGATCAATGCTGATGCCGCGACGATTGAAAAGCTCTATCCCTCCCCACGCGCCCACGTAATCCGATGCGCAGAAGATTATCGCAGAGGTCGCCTCGCGCAATTCTGCATCGTCGAAGACCGAATCAACCGAGTAGCCGCCAAGGATTCCGTCGCCAAGCTCTATGACAATCATGTCGGGCGCGCTCTCGTTCAATCTGGCTATGACCGCTTTCGCAACCGGCGCAAGATCAATAGCGCCAACGGTCGAAGGCAGGCCGCAGTCAAGAAAACTCGCAGTAGCAATAGCGCCGTGATCCGCCATGTTGAGCGTGTCGCGCAGGCACGCGACGCCAGACAATTTAGCAGCCGCCACGCGAAGCCCCGCGCGCGTAGCCTGCTTTATCAATTCTGTAGCAGCGTAGGTCTTGCCGCTGTTCATGCATGTGCCCGCGACAATGACAAGCGGCGCAGTCTCGCCCAGAGTCTCGCGCGAAGGCAGAGCACGGTCGGCTATGTTAACGACTCGTCCCTGCTCGTCGCATGCAAGCCCTATGACCTCAACTCGTATCGCGTCGCTCAAACTGGAATGATGTCCGGTGCAACAGCCAATCACGCCGCCCATGTTCAGCAGGTGAAGCTGGTCTCCCGAAGCCGCGCTCTCTGGAACGTCTCCGACGAAACCTTTTAATGCGCGGCGGCGACCCAGAACGCCAACCAGAATATCGCCCGGATTGATCTTCGCAAGACGCCCTGTAGGCAATTCCAGCATGTTGTATGTAGCGCTATCTGTGAGCGCTCGCACCACCACCACATCGCCTGCGCGAACCTCACGCCGCTCGCCCACAATTGCAACGGTCTTCTGCAATCCAAGCGGCGAAGTGGCAGAGCCTATCTTGTCAGCCTCGACCACGCCGATAGTCCCGAAAGTGTTCGTCATCAACATGCCTCCAAAATAAAGAGGAGTAAAAGGGGAAGAGGGAAAAGTTAAAGCAAAATCCCTTTCACCTTTTACCCCTGCTTTTCCATCCCACCCTTCAAACGCAATCTCAAAGCGTTGAGCTTAATGAAGCCTTCAGCGTCGCGCTGGTTGTAAACGGTGTCGGCCTCGAACGTCGCAAGGCGCTCGTTGTAGAGCGAGTGCGGCGAGCGGCGACCTGCGACCGCGACGTTGCCGCGATAAAGTTTCAGGCGCACATCGCCCGTTACCCCGATTTGCGTTTCGTCAATCATCTTTCGCATCAACTCGAACTCCGGCGCAAACCAGAAGCCGTAGTAAATGCTCTCGGCGAATTTTACGCTCAATGAGTCGCGCAGGTGCATGACTTCGCGGTCGAGCGTGATGGATTCTAGCGCCCGATGCGCCGCTTGCAGTATGGTAACGCCGGGTGTTTCGTAGACGCCGCGCGACTTCATGCCTACGAAACGATTTTCCACCAGATCAACGCGCCCGACGCCGTGCTCTCCGCCCACGCGGTTCAATGTTTCCAGGAGCGCGACCGCGTTCATTCGTTCATTGTTGATCGAGACAGGCTCGCCCTTTTCAAATCCGATTTCGATGTACTCAGGTTCGGCCCGCGCCTCTTCCGGCGCTTTCGTCAACTTGAAAATATCTTCGGGGGCTTCACTCCACGGGTCTTCAAGAATCCCGCCCTCGTAAGAGATGTGCATCAGGTTGCGATCCGTAGAGTAGGGTTTCTCTGCCGTCGCTGTGACGGGGATGCTGTGCTGGCGCGCGTAGGCGATGAGATCGCTTCTTCCTTTGAACTCCCACTCGCGCCACGGCGCAACCACTTTTATGTCCGGCTGAAGCGCGTAATAGGTCAACTCGAAACGAACCTGATCGTTTCCTTTTCCGGTCGCCCCGTGCGCCACCGCGTCCGCACCCACTTCGCGCGCAATCTCAATCTGCCGCTTAGCAATCACAGGACGAGCCAGGCTTGTGCCCAGCAGGTAAACGCCCTCGTAAACGGCGTTCGCCTTCACGGCCATCCACACATATTCGCGCACAAACTCTTCGCGCAAATCTTCTATGAAAAGTTTCGACGCGCCCGTCTCGCGCGCTTTCGTATCCAACCCGTCAAGCTCTTCGCCCTGCCCTACATCCGCGCAATAACAGACGACCTCGCACTCGTACCGCTCCTTGATCCAACGCAGCATCACACTCGTATCAAGTCCGCCCGAATATGCCAGCACTATCTTTTTTATCTTCTTATCAGCCACTTCTTTTCCTTTTAAGTTAGGAGTCTGGAGTCTGGAGTCAAAAGATAAAAACTGTTTTTGACGAGTTGACTCTGAGACTCCAGACTCATAACTCCTGACTCTTCTATTTGAAAATCTCCCAAATCTTTTTCACCGCCGAGCGCTGCGCTTTGCGATCACTAACGGCTATGAATATCGTGTCGTCGCCAGCGACGGTGCCTACAATCTCCAGCACGTGCGCCCTATCAATCTCTACGGCGACGGCTGCGGCCATCCCGGATTCGCATTTGGCAACTATGAGCGAGTCGCCCGCCAGATCAAGCCCAAGAAGCCCGCGCGCCGAATGGCCGTCGCGCGATTGCGGCAGCGTGTAGAAGCCCTGATGCTTCACTACGCCGAGTTCTTCAAGATCGCGCGAGACGCTTGATTGAGTCGCAACCACCCCGGCACGCGAGAGATGAGACGTTAACTCTTCCTGCGTGCCTATGCGCTTCGTGCGAATCAGCCCCAGAATTTTCTGCTGTCGAACATCCTTCTGCATTCGCCGCCTCTTATGCAAATGATTTGCATAACTGTTGCATAGATGCATAAAATAGCAGGCACGGATGCATAGAGTCAAATTATTTTAGGAGCAAAAGGCAGCGCACCTTGGCCTGTGCGCTTGAATTTGATTCAAATAAGCAGGCAAGATGCCTCTCGCTCCTTTGGAATTAGACGGAGGTCTTGATGAGTGAGTCGAAAAATCTCTGGGGCGGGCGGTTCACAGGAAAGGCTGACGAGAAATTCGTCGAGTTCAATCGCTCGTTCAACTTTGACCGCAGGCTATTCGCCGTGGACGTGCGCGCAAGCCTGGCTCATTGTGAAGGCTTGCGAGCGGCTGGCGTGCTCTCTGAGGATGAGGCGTATAGAATCAAGAGCGGGCTTGAAGAGATACTAAGGCGCGGCGCGGATGATGCCGGTTATCTTGACGAGAATGCTGCTGAAGATGTTCATTCATTCGTAGAAGCGCGGCTGGTCGAACTATCCGGCGACGTGGGACGCAAGCTTCACACAGGCCGCAGCCGCAACGATCAGGTCGCCACGGATTTTCGTCTATGGCTGCGCGAAGAGATTGACCGCATCTCCCGACTCGTTCGCGTCGCTCAGGAAGCATTGCTTGATCTGGCGGAGTCGCACCGGGATGCGATCATTCCCGGCTACACGCACCTGCAACGCGCGCAGCCCATCCTCTTCGCGCACTGGTGTCTTGCCTATTTCGAGATGCTCGCGCGCGACCATGAGCGTCTTGGCGAAGCGCGCCGACGCACGAACGTCATGCCGCTGGGCAGCGCCGCTCTCGCCG
>DATHJK010000598.1:0-6022 GCA_035316225.1 Pyrinomonadaceae bacterium | reverse complement strand
AATATCTCTCGCAGTTTCGCGGCATCGGCCCGAAGACCATTGCCTGCACATTGCTGTTCGCCTGCCGCAAAGAGATATTTCCGCTCGACACGCACATCTTCCGCGTGCTTCGTCGCGTAGGTTTGATTCCCCAAAAATGTTCAGACAAACGCGCGCACGAGATAATGGACAAGATAGTCCCGCGCGGAAAATTCTACTCCTTCCACGTCAACCTCATACGCCACGGTCGCGCTCTGTGCCGCCCGCGCGAACCCCTTTGCGAACGATGCCCGATTGTAGAATATTGCGATTACGGGCAGACCGTTATTTGAGATAAGCTAGATTTTGGTCACGCCTGCTTCTTATCAAGCCCTACAAGCTCTATATCGAAGATCAGTTTGCTGCCCGCCAGAGGATGATTGGCGTCGAGGGTGATTGTGTCTGGGGTGACTTCTGTGACGGTTATGGGAATCTGGTTGCCGTCCGGGAGTTGTAGCGCGAAGTTCATGCCGACTTCAGGCTCGCGGTCAAGGTTGATGCTGACGCGCGAGACCTGTTGGATGAGCGCGTCGTTGCGTTCTCCGTATGCTTGATCCGCTTCGATGACGAGCCGTTTTTTAGCGCCGACCTCCATTGATCGCACGCCCTCGTCGAAGCCTTCTATGACCTGACCTGCGCCGACCTCGAACTCAAGCGGCTCGCCACCTTCCGAAGAATCGAAGACCTCGCCGCTCTCCAGGCTTCCTATATAATGAACACGAATGGTATCGCCTTTTTCCGCTTGCTCTGGCATTATAATGGCACTCTCCCCGGCGTGATTTTTTTTGATTTCACGCGAAGCATCGCACAGTAGTTTGTCAAAAGCCAGCACCCAAAGCGGCAGGGCGCAGAGGCCGAAACTGCTGATGAAAAATTCCCTTTGCATAAATCAGCCGCGCACTCTTCCGGTGCGTTTCATCTTGAAGATTATGATGCCCCGAAAATACTTTCTCACTCTCGCGCTTATCTTTTCGTTCCTGACTCCGCTCTTTAGCCAGACATCTCAGCCCGCGCAGCAACGAGCGCAACCGAACGCGCCAGCCGCCGAGCGACAGCAGCCGGAAGAAGATGTCGTGCGCATCACTACGAACCTCGTGCAGGTTGATGCTGTCGTGACGGACTCGAATGGCCGTCAGGTGACCGATCTGGCCGCCGGTGACTTCGAGATACGCGAGGACAACCGGGAGCAGAATATAACTAACTTCTCTTACGTCTCTACGGAAACTTCAGCACCCGCTTCCACGTCGGCGCGAGGCGCAGGAAGAAGCGCGCCTGTGCCGCCTGTTCACTTGCGCCCGGAAGATGTGCGTCGCACTTACGCAATCGTCGTTGACGATCTGGGGCTTTCCTTCCAGAACGTGGGGTTTGTGCGGGCGGCGCTGAAAAGGTTCGTTGACGAGCAGATGCAGCCGGGCGACCTTGTGGCAATTATACGCACGGGCGGAGGCACAGGCGTGTTGCAGCAGTTCACGTCAGACCGCCGGCAGCTTTACGCTGCCATAGAGCACGTGCGTTGGAATCAGCAAGGCAGAGGCACTAGCCTTCTGGGCATGTCGAACGTGCTCGGCGCAGACACCATACCGTCGTCTACTTTACACCCGCAACAATTGTCCAACTTGCAACAGCAGATAATCGAGCAGGAGCAGCAGCGCCAGGAGCTTTTTACTATAGGCACGCTTGGCGCTCTGGACGCGGTTGTGCGCGGGATGCGAGAGCTTCCCGGCAGAAAATCCGTTCTGCTTATCTCCGACGGGTTCAAAATCTGGCTGCGCCCCGGTCAAATGAGTATGACGCAGCCAGACATCAGCATGGATACCGGGCACGCCAGCCAGCGCATACTAGACAGACTGCGCAAACTGACAGACCTTGCCAACCGCGCGTCCACAGTTATCTACGCAATCAGCGCACGCGGCCTTGTCGCCGGAGGTCTCACAGCAGATCAAGACCTTTCGGGTGACCTGAATCAGGGGCCTGATAGAATCGAGCAGAGGTTGTCGGAAGGGCGCGACGATGAACTGGATTCAAGGTTCGGCCTTATCTATCTGGCAGAGCGAACGGGCGGCTTCGCCGTCTACGGCTCGAACGACTTGAATAGAGGGATGGGGCGCGTGCTTGACGATCAGAAGGGCTATTACCTGATAGCATATCATCCATCGGAATCAACCTTCGCTCAAGATAGCAACGGCTACAAGCGCTTCCATAAAATTATAGTTAAGGTGAAGCGACCGGGCTTGCGCGTGCGCTCGCGCACAGGATTTTACGGTGTGTCGGACGAAACAGTTCGTCCCGTCCGGCGCACTCGGAATGAGCAGTTGATCGGCGCGCTCGATTCGCCGTTCAAAGCGACAGGCGTTGACCTGCAAATGTCTTCGTTCTTCGCCAACGATGCGCACACAGGCTCTTTCATGCGCTCGCTGCTTCACATAAATGCGCGCGACCTGACATTCGTGGACGACACGGGCGGCTTTCACAAATCAACTTTTGACGTGCTGGCTATAACGTTCGGCGACAACGGGCAGGTCGTTGACGAGATGGGACGAACGCATAACATACGTGTCAGCGACAGAACCTATCGCCGCATCATGGAGCAAGGCTTCGATTACATGATTACTATTCCGGTGAAGAAGCCGGGCGCGTACCAGTTGCGCGTTGCGCTGCGCGATACGGCGACGGAGCGGCTGGGTTCGGCAAGCCAGTTCATAGAAGTGCCGGACATAACCAAAAATCGCCTTGCGCTTTCGGGAGTTATAATGAGCGGAGCGGAGGCGGCTTCTGTGAGACAGACTGCGGCTCGAACGGGCGCGCAAGCGGGTGGGAACGCGCAAGCTCCTGCGCAAGGTCTGGCTCAATCTGAAGATGAAGTTGGGGCGGCGGACACGCAGGCAGGCCCAGCGCTCAGGCAACTGCGACAGGGCATGATGCTCGAATACGGCTATGCTATATACAACGCACAGCTAGACCGTGCGACGCAGAAGCCGCAGCTAACAACTCAGGTGCGACTCTATCGTGACGGCCAGCAAGTCTTCGCCGGGCGCGTGCAGTCTTTCAATGTGACAGGGCAGACCGATTTGAAACGATTGACAGCGCTCGGCGCGCTCAAAATCGGCTCAGACCTTTCGCCTGGCCAATACGTACTACAAGTCACAGTCACGGACGCCCTAGCCAGGGCGAACAGCAATACTGCGACACAGTGGATTGATTTCGAGATAGTCAGGTAAACTGCAATCCTCCGGCGCAGCTTTTCGTGGAAAGCCTCGCGCCGCCGCGACCAACACTTTTAAATTAAGGATTCCATCATGAATAAAAAATCCTACTTCTCTATGCTTCTGGTCTTCGCGCTCATCTGCTCTGCCATGGGTCAAGGCTCCAGGCAGGAGCGACCTCCTGCTACACAGACGCCGCTGCAAATGCCGGAGCCTCCTCCACGCACTCCACAACAGCAGCAATCGAGTACGCAGGCAGATGACGAAGTAGTGAGAATCACAACGAATCTTGTGCAGGTAGATGCTGTTGTTACAGATTCGCAAGGCCATCAGGTGACAGACCTCAGACCGGAAGAGTTCGAGGTGAGAGAAGACAGTCGCCCTCAATCAATAACAAACTTCTCTTACATTAAGGTCAACTCGACTCAGCCGGGAACAGCAGCTACTACGACCGTAGCGGCTACGCCCACGCCCGCCAACAGAAGAGTAACTGTGCCGCCAGCCATCGTGAGGGCAGAGCAGGTCAAGCGAACCATCGCGCTAGTAGTTGACGATCTTGGGCTATCGTCCGAGAGCATACACTTTTTGCAGAAGTCTCTGAGGAAATTCGTTGACGAGCAGATGCAGCCCGGCGATTTAGTCGCAATCATACGAACGAGCGCAGGAGCGGGAGCATTGCAGCAGTTCACATCGGATCGCCGCATGCTTTACGCCGCTATAGATCGCGTGCACTACAATCCCGGTGGGCGCAGCGGCCTGACGGCCTTCGCGCCCGTCAACGGACTGGATCAGGCTGCGGTGGCGGCACAGCAGCCAGAGACGTATGGCGGCGGCGGCGGCGCAAACGCAGCCGTGCCAGGCCCCTCGGCTGAAGATGTCAGTCGCCTTCGCGGTGACCTTTTAATGGTCGGCACACTTGGCGCGCTCGGTTACATAGTGCGCGGTATGCGCGATTTGCCGGGACGCAAAGCGGCGATTCTCTTCTCGGACGGCATACGTCTTTTTGATCGCAGAAATGTGGAGAGCCGCGACCGCATAGAGGACAGCACGCGCGTGCTTGAGGCTATGCGGAATTTGACGGAGGCTGCGAACCGTGCCTCTGTCGTCTTCTACACGATAGACGCGCGCGGCCTGCAAGCGCTCTGGAGTGCGGCTGATGAATCGGGCAACGTGATGAACACGGCGAACGGAGCCATGGGAGGCAGTGTGTCCAGAAGCGGAGGCCAGGAGGCCAGTTCGCGTGCAACCGAAATTTTCGAGACGCAGGATGGTCTGAATTTTCTTGCGCGCGAGACGGGCGGCCTATTCATCCACGACACAAACGCTATAACACAGAACGTACAGCGCATCATGCAGGATCAGAACGGGTATTACTTGATAGGCTATCGCCCGGAAGAATCAACTTTCAACCCGCGCACGGGGCGCAGGCAATTTCATAAGCTTGAAATCAAGGTGAAGCGCCCGGGCTTGCAGGTACGCACGCGCACAGGATTTTACGGCGTATCGAGCGAAAACACGCGCCCCGTGCTTGCAACGCGCGAGGCGCAGATGTACAACGCCATCATCTCTCCATTCAACTCCGCCGGAGTAAATATTCGCCTCACTTCGCTATTCGGCAATGACCAGGCGACGGGCTACTACGTGCGCTCGCTCCTGCATATTGACACGCATGACCTGACGTTCACGGATGACGCGGACGGCTGGAAAAAGTCTGTGATGGATGTTCTTGCGTTGACTTTCGACGATCAGGGGCGCGTCGTTGATTCGCTTAATATTCAGGAGACCATACGCGCGCGGCCAGATACATACGAGCGAATCTTGCGCGACGGCATGATCTACTCGCTGAACGTTCCTGTGAAGAAGCCGGGCGCTTATCAACTGCGCCTTGCCATACGCGATGCGGCATCGCAGCACGTAGGCGCTGCAAGCCAGTATGTTGAAGTGCCGAATTTAGCCGATAACCATCTTGCGCTGTCAGGCATTGTGCTGAGCGGCGTGGGACACACCGGCGCGCCGACGGGCGTCCCGTCTCAAGTCGCCAACACTCCGCAGGCGGCGCAGCAGCCGCAGCAGCAACAGGACGCCGGAAGCGATGGTGGCGGTCTAATAGATCAGGCAGACCCGCGAACCAGCCCTGCGGTTCGCAGTTTTGCGCGAGGAGATGCGATACAATACGGCTACGTCATCTACAATGCTCAGGCAGATCGCGCGACCAACCGGCCACGCCTTCTTACTCAACTCAAGCTCTTCCGCGATGGTCAGGAAGTCTACGCCGGGAAAGTCGTTCCGCTCGAACTCGGCTACAACCCGGACTTGACTCGCATCGCTGCCGGTGGCGGACTGCAACTTGGCGAACTGCCGCCCGGCCAGTACTACCTGCAAATCATCGTCACAGACTCTCTGGCACAGGCCAGATACAACGCCACTACTCAGTGGATAGATTTTGAAATCCGTTAATAGTAAATCGTGAATCGTGAATAGAGAAAGAAATGCGCAAAGCTCTTTAATCTCTATTCACGATTTACGGCCTTTAATCTATTCACGATTTACGATTCACGATTCACGGCCTTTCATGCTCTCAATCATAGTAGGGACAGCGGGGCACATCGATCACGGGAAAACTGCGCTGGTGCGCGCGTTGACGGGCGTGGACGCGGATCGTCTGCCGGAAGAGAAGCGGCGCGGTATTACGATTGATCTGGGGTTTGCGGAACTTGATCTGGGCGAGGTGCGCGCGAGCTTCGTTGATGTGCCGGGGCACGAGCGTTTCGTGAAGAACATGCTGGCCGGCGCGCACGGCA
>DATHJK010000597.1:0-4491 GCA_035316225.1 Pyrinomonadaceae bacterium | reverse complement strand
TCATGGAAGCAGAACGGCGTTGCAGCCGTACATCGCTTGATGACGATGGTGCTGTTGAATTCAGCCAGACGTGTATGGATGTCCATTCCTACATGGGAATCATATTGGCGACCCTACGCTCTGGGTCGCGCGCTGCCGTTCCAGTGGTTGCCGGTCGCAAGTAACATCAAGGTCGTTGACGATACGGATGGCATAAGAGAGATTCGAGTACGCTACGCGCCAGCAGGAGAGCCGATTGTAGGTCACTTCGGAACTTATAATCATCACATCACGCAACTGCTGCTCAAGTGTGTGCCAGCGCTGTTGCTGCATCGCCCAGGTTGCACGATGTTGTTATTAGGGTACGGTAGTCAAAGGGCGCGCGATGAGTTAACGCGCAATTATCCTGAGTTGAGTGGACGTGTTCAGGCCACAGGCACCCTCGATGCCCGCGACCTCTCCCTGCATATCAGCGCCTGTGATCTATTAATTCAACCTTACATTGACGGCGTGAGCAGCCGCCGCACAAGCGTCATGGTCGGCCTCTCGCACGGTGTCCCCATCGTGACGACAAAAGGAAAACTAACAGAGTCTCTGTGGGCGGAGAGCGAAGCTGTGTCCCTCGCGCCGGTCGAGGATGTGACGGCATTTGTAAACGAGATTCGGGCGTTACTGAGGGACGAAGCAAAACAACTCAGCCTGAGTACCGCAGCCAGAGCACTCTATGAAGAGCGCTTTGACGTGAAATTAATCGTCGCCGCCTTGCGGGAAGCTACACTATAAGTTTGAAATCGCCGGATCAGTGCTCATTAATCAATGGTCGCTAACCCAAATCCCGATCCACGCGAGCTTGACCGGACGCAGTTCCCTCAATACGCAGTGTTTGCGCAGTCCTGTCGTCGCGGGCTATCAGCGGTCTACTCGTTTAAGCAGGGCGTGGTTAATGATCCGTATGGTTGGAAGTTTGGCGCGCGCTGGCCTCCATCACACTGGGCTTTCGGTCGGATGCGCGCTCTGCTTGCCATGCAAGATGCTTTATTGCTCAAACCACACAGGGCGCTTGAGATTGCAGCAGGTGGCGGGGGCTTATCGTCTCGTCTGGCGGCTGGCGGGTGCAACGTTGTCGTTAATGATCTGCGGGAAGAAAATATGACAGCCTCGCTGAGAGAATTCTCAAATGGTGAATGCGCTCAGATCGAGGGCGGTAATATGTTTGATCTTTCGCCGGAGCGAATCGGAAAATTTGATCTGGTTTTGGCATGCGAAATTATCGAGCATGTCGCTCACCCATATGAACTGCTTGAACACTTGAAAAACTTTCTCGAACCGGATGGGCGACTCTTGCTGACTACGCCTAATGGTTCATACTTCCGCAATAAATTGCCGACCTATTCCGAGATACAGGATTTTGATGAATTGGAGACCAGACAGTTCAAGCCCGACGCGGATGGTCACCTTTTCCTCTTGACCCCAAGCGAACTGTGTCAATTAGCGGCATCAGCCGGTCTGCTGGTCGAGAGGCTCAATGTCTGGGGGACTCCGATGCTGAGCGGGCACGCGGCGTTCAGATATTTGGCCGGGCCATCGCTTACCAAAGCAGCATACTCAGCCGAACTTCTGACGCAGCGTTTGCCCTCTGCCAAACGAGTGCGCGTCTGTGCGGCGCTCTCTGCAATCCTGCAACTTCGATGAGATTAAATCAGATGCTGGAAATGTTTTTGAGAAGGAGCCGGTCTTGCGAATTGCAGTAGTCAACTGGAGCGGGCGGCGAGTCGGAGGTGTCGAGACATATCTCAGCACAATCATTCCTGAGTTATCGCGTGCCGGGCATGAAATAGCCTTCTGGTATGAGACAGACGAGCCGGTTGAGCGAGCACAAATTATATTGCCCGATGAAACTCCATCGTGGTGTGTGGCTGCGATGGGTGTGAATCATGCGCTGGCCGCTCTGCGCGATTGGTGTCCCGACGTTATCTACACACATAAGCTATCTGATCCTGATTTAGAGAGCAAAGTTCTCAGCATCGCTCCATCAGTTTTTTTCGCTCATGATTACAATGGGACCTGCATTAGTGGGGACAAGACTTTCAAGTATCCAATCGTGCAGCCCTGCAACCGTCGCTTCGGCTGGCAATGTCTAATGCATTATTTCCCACACCGGTGTGGGGGCTTGAGTCCTATCACTATGTTCAGACTCTACGGCTTGCAAGCGAAGCGATTGGAGAATCTGCGCCGTTATGACGCTATTGTCACGCATTCCGACCACATGCTTTCGGAATTAATCAAGCATGGTCTGTCGCCTCAACGCGCTTACAATTTTCCGTACTATGTCCAACAGACAAGCGCGAATAATGAGGCGCTTCGCCAACTGCAACGGTCTGAGAATGAATCATCACAGATTTCTAAGGCGACCGAAGATCAAAGCGCGTTGCGCAAGAAACGAGAGATGCCGCACTGGAATCTGCTCTTTTCCGGGCGTATGGAATATCTCAAGGGAGGGCATATATTGATCGAGGCTTTGCCGAAAGTTGCTGCAGCCCTGGATAAGCCTCTGCGCGTGACATTTGCCGGAGATGGACGCGAGCGTCATGCGTGGGAACAGCGAGCCGCGCGAGCGCGAAATCGGAATCTGGACATAGAATTTATCGGCTGGATAGATCGTCACAGAATTGAAAAACTGCTCGAAGCTTGCGACCTGCTGGTGGTGCCCAGCCTGTGGCCTGAGCCTTTCGGTCTGGTCGGCCCGGAGGCCGGTCTGTTCGGCGTACCTGTAGCAGCTTTTGCTGTGGGCGGTATTCCCGATTGGCTGGTGGATGGCGTGAATGGTCATCTCGCTTCAGGTGACCCTCCGACCTCCAATGGTCTGGCGCAGGCTATCATCAACTGCCTTCGCGACCCTGATGCTCACGCGCGCCTGCGATGCGGGGCGACGGAAATAGCCCAGCAGTTCAATGTGAAAAATCATTTGAAGGCTTTAGTTGAAGTCTTTGCAAACGTCATATCCAATCGGTGAGCGCGGCTTCTGATATTACTGCATCCTCGACGTATAGCTCTGCTATATCAGCAGAGCCGCGCCCCATGAAAATCGCTCTGGTGGTTCACGACCTGCACGATCATGGAGGGCATAGCCTGTATACGAAAATTCTGGCCGACGAGCTTTCCCGCCGTCATAGTGTGACCGTCTTTGCTAACCGCTGTGAGCGTCCCATCAATGCGCGTTGGAGTTCTCATTACGTTCGCGCATGGCGGGGCAGCGCTCTGGCGTGCGTGCAAACTTTTCCTCTGGGGTTGCGCTCGCAATCGGCTGCGCTGGATAGTTTCGACATTCGACACACGCAGGGATACTGCGGCGGTAAACCGAACATCGTGACGGCGCACATCTGCGTGGCAGCTTATCTGGAATCTCTACGCTCAGTCTCATTGCGGCATCGTCTCTCGCTGCGACTTCAGGCCGCAGCCGAAGCGCGCTTTTATCGCCACTATGAAGGGCAAGTGATCGCAATCTCAGACAAGGTTGCGAGCGAGTTGCGGGAGTTCTATAAAGTGCGTGGGCCAATCAACGTGATTTCGCACGGCGTTGACGTAAAGCGCTTCAAGAGCGTGAATCGCGAAGCGGCGCGCAAGGGTGTCAGACACAAATTAGGTATTCAAGAAGACCAGACGATGGCTCTTTATGTGGGCGATCTGACCAAGGCGCATGCTTACCTGAAAGAACTGGCCGAGGCCGCGCCCGACGTGCAGTTTGGGATTGTGACTTACTCGCGTGCGTACCGTTGGAACAGATCGAACGTGCACATCCTTCCGCCTACTAGCCACCTGGAGCGCTACTATGCGGCTGCCGATGCCTTCGTCTTTCCCACGACCTATGATGCGTTTGGGATGGTCTTGCTCGAAGCGATGGCTTCGGGACTCGCCGTCTTCAGTTCTGATTGCGCGGGCGCGGCTGAGTTAATTGATTCTGGCCGGGATGGCTTCGTTACACCTTTGGATGAATGGGTCGAGGCAACTGCTGTCGGGCTGCGAGATAGAGCGCTGCTTCGGCGGGTAGGCAATCGCGCCGAACAGACCGCCTACCAGCATGACTGGCTCTCTGTGGTAAAGGCGGTCGAGCAGCTTTATCTTGGAATCACCGCCGCATGACATCTCTTTGCTTCATCGTTGAAAGCGGCACGGATGTGCGATTAGTAGAAGGGCTTGCCGCGCGGTTCGATCTCTCAATTCTCGCGCGTCGCATAGTGGGGGGCGTTGAGATCAGTCATCCTCCGAAGTGCGTGGTGCCGATTGTGATTGGGCCGGCCTCAAGACTCAAGTTCGCGCTGCTTGTTTGGAGACACCTGCGTGCCGAACGGCAGCAGATTGATCGCGTCATGGTGCAAGGCTATGGACTGGCTGCTCTGGCAGCGAATCTAGCGGGTCGCTCCAACCGCATGCCGACGGCTATGCTGGTGTGCAGCCCCGTGGAAAACTATTACCGCGGTCGCAAAGCTCATGCAGTAAAGGGAAAGCCATTTC
>DATHJK010000596.1:0-4786 GCA_035316225.1 Pyrinomonadaceae bacterium | reverse complement strand
TTCCAGCACGAGCGCCTGCCGTTTGGGAAGACAGAGACGACTTGGAAAGAAAAAATAGTCTTCCATATCCGATGAGTAGAACTTTTCCGCATTCGGCGGCGGATGATAAAGCGGCTCCGCGTCAATCCCGCAAAATTCTTTCAAGCGGCGCGCGACGTTCGCTGAGTTTGCGAAGACCTTTTTCGCCTCTGGAATCAGTTTCATGTCCGCGCGGCGAATCGAGTCGCGCACCTCAGCGCCGTTCGGCGAATAGATGAGATCGCCCAACGGATGATCCCAGAGTTCGTAGGCAGTGCGGAATTGATGGAGTATCCACAATACTTTGTTAGGATGAGGAATGAGGTAAGCGGGAAATTTCAGACCGATGAGCAGATCAACGGGCGTGCCGGAAACTTCCGTCAGGTCTGTCAAACGGCACGCCAGCATGTGTTCCAGAATTTTTTCCGGCGGATACCACTTGAACGGCATAGCGACAATCTCGGTTTCGTGCCCTGAGGCAATGAGCGCGTCACGTAACCCTTCCGCGTGCGCCTCCGCCCCGCCACGAATGAACGGCACCTGCGTCGTCGCAATCAATATACGCATGATTCGTGAATCGTGAATCGTAAATCGTAAATAGAGATTTAAGAGCTTCGCAACTTAACAACTCTGTGCTTTATCTATTCACGATTCACGATTCACGATTTACGCTCCTTCTCCTTTCCATCCGACGATGGCGTAGTCCATTGGGCCATAAAAATATTGGTTGAACCGGCGGACAAGATCGCTCGCGCCTTCTACGGGTTCGGCTGTTGAAGGATTGAGCTTGATGATTTCGACTCGCGTAAGGCCGCGCGATTCAAGAAGAAATTGCATGACGGGCGCTGGCAGCGGGTTGCGGTGCGTGGGATCGAAGTAGAAGTTGCAGCTTCCCACCAGAACGTTCTGCGGGTTGGGCGTCTCGAAGATAAGAGCGCCGCCCGGTTGAAGCACACGCACGGCTTCGTCCAGCATTTTCACCAGCGTCTCAAACGGCATATGCTCTATGACGTGAAATCCTGTGAGCGCGCCTAAAGCAGCGTCCGGCATGCGGCGCAGATAATTCATCAAATCGTCTTCGGCAACATCAAGACCGCGCTCGCGGCATTCATTGATGAGAATGCTGTTGGAGTCAACGCCGCGCGCAGCGAAGCGTTCGCTGCGCAGAACGTCAAGCCATTCGCCGCGCCCGCAGCCTAAATCAAGAATGGGTTTCCGGCTCGTGCCTATCTCGCCTGCCTTGAGCAGCGGAAGATAGACGCGCAAGCGCTCTCTGATTTCTTCGCTCGTCCCGCGAAAGCGGTTCTCAAGCGCGGCGTAGAGCGCGTCCAACTCGTGACTGTCCACCCCGCTCGAAGTGAGTGAATCAGTAGCGGCAGATGTCGCAGAAACAGTTTCGCGCGATGAGCGATTGCGAAGCTCTTCCAACAGGCGCGCGATGCGCTGGCCCTGTAAGGCAAGCTCCATGCGAATCTCCTGCTCCTTCTGAAACGTCTTCTCTATCTCCTCCTTCAGAGCGCCATACAGGTTTTCTGATTTCCGCTCGCGCTCTACGGCTTGTGCGGCCAGATCATCGAAGCGATGAATGCTCTCCTTGTGCTCTTCATCTAAGCGCGATACCAGATCGTCGAAGCGCGCCGCCAGATTGTCGAAGCGATTGCGACTCTCTTCATGAGCGCGGGCGGACTGCTGCTGGTCGTCTGCAAGCTTTCGCGTCGCCCCGTTTAGGTCGGTTAACTGCTGAGAGGTAGCGCGCGAATGGTTGACCAGATGAAGCGCAATCTGGTTCGCGTGCTCGGCCAATTGCTCCTGCTGCGCCGCAACGTGCGCCTCGAACTGCTGCTGGTGGCGCAGCAGCGCGGGCAGTCGCGCCAATCCTACAATGAAGCGGGCGATGTAACCAATGACAGGAACCCTGTACGTGAATCTCAACAGGGCTGGCGCGAAGAGACCTTCAACCTGCACGCGCTTTGCACGACCTTCGCGTGAATAGCGCAAACGGGCAAGCACGTCCACTTTGTTAAGTCGGCCTGAGCGCAGGCTCTCTATGAAAGCGCGGTAGCCGGTGGCGTCAGGCCCGCGCTTTAGAATTGCCAGGTAAGCATTCTGTATAAAATTACGGTCGTGATATTTGAGCAGGTCGTTGACGTGGTAGCGGTCGTCTGCGTGCGGCGCGAAAGAAGGTTGAAGACTGAGCGGTTGAATCTCTACGGACTCGAACGCGGTGTAGTGTGTTCCGGTGGGCGTGGAAGAATCGTCGAGCGAAGATTCACTCGCGGTCGCGCCGACTGCAAACCCGCGCCGAGCACCGTCGCGTGCGGCGTACATTAATTTCTCAACGCTGATTTCAGGCTCGCTGATTTCGAACATCGCTTCGGATGCGCCTTTCAGCTTCGCAGGCTACGGGCGAAAGAGCGCGAGTGTCAAGCTCTGGAAAAAGTAAGTAGTGGGTCAATTTCAAATTAGAGCGCCGATAAATATTGAGCCGATATTTCATGCCTGAACCACCGCTGGCTCGAAAGCAATGGAAAGACGAAAGCCCGCGCGAAATGCTTTTGTGAGCACTGGCGCGAGCTTTACCGAAATAAGCCTGTAGGGAGCGCGTGGCGCGCGTTCAGCACAGGCTACTGAATTTTGGTGTGCGGCGCGGTATCCGTTGGTCTGCTCGTTCCGCTCGGCCCGGTCACAATCACAGGCACATCGCCTGCGCCCGCGAGCGATGCGGGAAGCCGCACGCTTACCTGCTCGAAGCCGGGCGTGTCCGTCTTGAAGCAGGCTGTGGCCACAGTAGTCTGATCCGAGCAGAGTATGTCGTTGCCCGAAATGGTCACAGCCCCTATGGTCACGGTCACCTGCGCGCGTGTTGCGTTGCGCAGGCCGGTCACACGTATCCCTAAGATTGTTGCGACCGTCGCGCCCGAAGCATCTGTCGAAGTCACGGGGAAGCCGCCAGCCGGTTCGGGCGTTTGCGCGCTTGGATTGGTCACGTTAAAGATGACGGCGCGACCTCCTGCGTCCATAGTCGTGCTGAAGATGTCCGGCTGCGCAGCGATGATGTTGATCGTGGAGCGAATCACGTTGCCGTTGTTGTTGATGACCAGAGGGTGCGTGCCCACGCCCAGACCTATGGGCGCTATGAAGTTAATCTGCGTTGGACTAACGAAGTAAAGCCCGCATGCCGCGTTAGTGATCGAAATGGTCACACCGTTCAACTCTACTGGAAGCGGCGGACTGCGCAGCGATTCCGATGCAGTTCCGGCTGATTGAGTTGACGGAGCAAGCGCCACAGGCGTTGCGGGCGGCGCGACCGAACGTATGATTCCAAGCTCGCCCGGAGCAAGTCCCAGAACTTGATCCGGCGAAGGAGACGGAGTAGGGGTAGGGCTTGCAGCCACCACAGGGCGATTGCTTGCGCCTGTGAAGAAAGAGACCGTAGCTGGCGATACGTCCGTGCCGCTGCGCACCAGCAGGTAGTAAGTTTCTAAAGATGCGTCGGGGTTGCCGCCTCCTAGCTCCGCCAAATCCAGATTGAATGCGATGCGCTCCTTTGTGTTGCTCGGATAGGCTGCGAGCCTCCCGCCCAGAACTGCCGAGGGCGTGTTCGTCAGCATCGTTATAGTCGGGCTTGAGGTCATGGGCGAGCTGACAGGCACGCTGAATAGCTGCGACACGTTGTTCGGGTTCAAGCCGTTGGCTGCCGTGGACGGAACAGTTCCGGTCGCATCGAAATTGAGAAGAGAGGAGAAAACGAGCGTGGAATTGTCGCCCGTAAAGACCGGATTGCGGCGTATGTCAGCAAATGTGGTCTCGCGCGGGCCTATCTGCGTGAACGCATCATTCTGGATGTCGTAGACGTAGAGCGCAGCTCCGGCGAGCGCGCCGCTGTTCTTCGGGTCTGTAGAAGTTGACTCGAAAGCCACCAGTCTTCCGTTACGGCTTATGCGCCTGCCGAAACTGAGTATGTTAGCGGTGCTGCCCGCAGGCGTAGAGGGCGTGCGAGTCACTTGCTTCGTCACGGCGGCGGCTGTGCCGTTGAAGCTGCCAAGATACACTTCGACACTACCGTCCGAATTATTTCCCGTCCCGCCTATAGAGATATTAGCGTTCGATATGAACGCTATTACAGACCCGTCACCGCTTATTGATGGATTTTGATTGACCGTCCCTATTGTCAGATTCCCCTGCTGAGTGTTCTGCGTGCTGGTCATCTGAAAGAAAGTATTGCTTGCGCGAACCCAGATGAAGATTTCCGCGTTGCCGTCGGCATTACCTCCTGTCAGATCGCGCGTAGAGACGAAAGACACTATTGAACCGTCGTCGCTCAATGTAGCTTCGCGGTTATCGTCCGCGACGAACGGAGAGACTGTGGTAGAGCCTGGCGTTGGCGCTCGGCTCGCAGGCGTATCGGTGACGCGCGTGAACACGCCTGTCGTCAGGTCAACGAAAGGCGGGTCTGCGCCGTTTGAAAGGTCTACGGCTGAGAGCGCCGGAATCTGGTAGACGAAAAGCTCCTGGTTGGCGTCTGTACTGTAGCTGGCAGGCGCGGTCGCGGCGTCGAAATTATCGGGCGTCAGCGCGTTCGAGCTAAATACTATGTAGCGCCCATCGTTGCTGATGACGGGACGATTGTTGCTCACCTCAATCAGTACGCTGCTTGAAGGAACTGGCGTAGGGCTGGGGCTTGGCGTCGGACTTGCGCTTGGACTCGGAGATGGCGTAGGGCTGGGGCTTGGCGTTGGCTGTACAGAACTCTTCGTGTTAGTTATCT
>DATHJK010000595.1:0-13740 GCA_035316225.1 Pyrinomonadaceae bacterium | reverse complement strand
CTACCGAGAACGCCGCCCCGCCGCCCTTCCTCAAAGCCGGATGGCTCTGCTCCACCGTCAACTCAATGTCTTGCGGGTAGTGATTATGACCGCGAATGACGATGAGGTCTTTCATCCGCCCGGTGATGAACAACTCGCCTTCATGCAGGTAACCCAAATCGCCGGTACGCAAAAACGGGCCTTCATTACTCTCCGCCAGGTACGCCCGGAAAGTCTGCCCTGTCTCTTCGACCAGATTCCAGTACCCGATGGCAACGCTTGGGCTCGACACCCAGATTTCACCCACCTTGCCGGGCGCGCACCGGGCTAAGGTTTCGGGGTCAACAATAACAATCTTCTGGTCGAGCATAGCTCGACCGCAGCCCACCAGAGTCTGCATGTCCTTCTCATCGGACGCCACTCCAATCACGCTGTTTAGCTTGAGCGAGCTGCGAGAAACGTTGTGCAGTACCGGCTTGGCAGGCCCCAGGCCGCCGCTGATGAGCAGAGTGGCCTCAGCCATTCCGTAACAGGGATAGAAGGCGTCGCGCCGAAAGCCGCAGGATTCGAAGGTCTCGGCGAAGCGCTCAAGCGTCTGCGCGCGGATAGGCTCGGCACCGCAGAAAGCTACACGCCAACTGCTCAGGTCAAGGGTCTTTCGCTGTTCGGGGGTAATCTTATCAACGCATAGCTGGTAGGCGAAGTTGGGGCCGCCGGAACCCGTTCCGCGGTAGCGCGTGATCGCCTGCAACCAGCGCACAGGGCTTTGAAGGAACGAGGCTGGCGACATGAGGATTGTGGAGCCTCCCGTGTAGACGGTTTGAAGTATGCTGCCGACCAACCCCATGTCGTGGTAGATGGGCAGCCATGTCACGCCTCTATCGATTGAGGCGTCTAGCCCGAATCCATGTTTCATGAGGGCCAGATTGTGCATCAAGTTGCCATGACTCACCATGACCCCTTTGGGCTTGCTTGTCGAGCCCGAAGTGTATTGCAGTAGGGCTATAGTGTCACTCGTGATCGTCGGCGCGCGCCATCCCTCGGCCTCCTCTGCCGGGATGTCCTCAACGGCATGCCAGCGCAGGCATCCAAATTCAGGCATAAGGTCTAGATAGCGCTCCACGTCAGACAAGACAGTCCTGGTAGTTAGCACATCCGTTGCCTGCGCGTCTTCCACGATGGCTTGCAACCTCGGCGTGGGCCGGTTGAGGCGAGGCGGGAACGCTAGAACGGCGACCGCCCCGGCGTACATGCAGCCGAAAACCGCCGCGATATACTCCAGGCCCGGCGGATAGAAAAGCAGCACCTGCTTGCCGCTCATTCCGATGCTCTGAAGCCTGGAGGCGATGGCGCGGGCTTGGCGATCCAGTGAGTCGTAAAGCAGATGAAACTCTTCCCTCTCCCCATCACTGAGAAAAGTGTAAGCCAGCATCTCAGGCTGTTGTGTAGCTCTTCGCCGAAGGAGTTCGACCAAAGATGAGGCATACGCAGGTTTGTTGGAGAGTGGGTCTCGCATTATGTTCATACCCTTAGTAGAATGAAGAACCGCGAAAGCGGTAGCCTGTGAAAGCGATGGACGACCAAACTATTTGCGCCAACTCTCGTCGCCTGAGTTGCGCCCTTACAGTGACTCCTCAACGAATTGCTCCATCTCTGCTACCGCGCCGATGGTTGGCACTGACTGACCATCTCCCTCGCGCAGATAAGCCAAACGGCGATGAATCTCAGGCAAGAGTTTGACTCCGGAATCGAAATCGATGATCCGGGTCGTTAGGTGAAACATGTAGATCGCCGTTAACCAGTTCGTAAACTCTTCCTTCGAGCCGAGGTGCTTTTCAACATTTACCATAATCCACGAGAGTTGCGCCCAGGAGTCGAAGCAGTTCTCGCAATCCCACGTGTCGCTCCGGCAGCACCCGCGCGTCGTCTTGAGGTCAGGGTTGTAAGCACGGAAATGTGGGAGGTAGGGTTTGCCGTTCTTGAATCGCTCCTGATTCTTCGGGATGTTGTTGCTGAGAGAGCAGCACACATCGAAGCCCCACTTGTCGTCATAGAGGCGTCCGGAAGTGATGACTTCGGTCACGTAGGGGGAAAAAATTATTCTATCGGGATACCGCTCAAGCATCCGGTTAATCTCTCGTCGAACCTCATCGAAGCCCCGCTGATGGTCCACCTTGCCGCCCATGTGAGATATATCGCCATAAAAATTGAAGCCCACGTAATTACCGTTGGCGATTATTTGCTCCACCACGCTCTCTATCTCGGAGACGTTACCGGGTGTGGTCGTGTAGTACCAGATCGCGCGCTCGTCATCCTTGTAGTTCTCCAAGCCCTTGGAGAATACATCCAGTTTTCCGTTACCACGCAGCATCGTATCCGTCTTGTGATCACCCCAGACGGATACGGCAATCGGCATGTTTTCGAATCCCTCGCGGGGAATTTTGCGAATGCCGTTGGTGACTACGATCATCCAGAAGTTGTCGTAGAGCTTTTTCAGACGCCCCAGAACCAGGCTGGGCTCTCCGCCGAGCACGGTTATGAAGTTCGTCCCGCGAGCCTTTTCCTGCTCGATAAAGGCGTCGAAGATCGCTTCGTCCCTGGGTGCTCTGTGCTGATCCAGCTTCTCCTCGAAGAAATAGCAGCCGTCGCAACGGATGTTACAGGCGTGGGTGATGTCAACCTGTGTGGGTCGGAGCGGCCCCGCGGATTTAATCTCGTTGTAGAGATGACGAAGGAAAGGGTCAAGCATGTATTGTGTGAGTGCGTTGTTCATCATGTGGCCTACTCCTTCTCCTTCAAATCCTGTCTGCGTGTCTTAACCTGTAGCCGCGATGCGGCCTACAATTCACGACAGCCCTACCAATTGCCGCGCGCCTGCCGTCATGCGCCCTTTAGCCTCGAAGACTTTCACCGAGCGAGTCCAGGCGGGCAGCACGCACCCTCGTTCGTCGGTGACGCGGAAAGGCTCCAGGATGGCACGCCTCTCATCTTCCGAATCGAAATCGTCTTCCGTGAAAGGAACATTTACCGCCTCGGGCGGGGTCGTGTCCGTACCCGCCAAGTAGGTGCGCCCCGGCTGCGGGCGATCTCCGGCGAAGGCATTGTTGAATATGTCAGCGACCGCCGTGAGCCACCATCCCTGCGCAAATAAACGCGGTAGGTCGTCAGCGAACTTCGTGAGCTTTACCTTCTTCGAATAGGCGCTGCTCAACAGCCACTTATAGCCTTCGATGAAGCTCTCGACGGACTCCCGCTTCGGTCTGACCACTAAGGTGTAGCCTGAGAAATCGCGCAACAGAGCGTTCGGGAGGAAAGCCGGAATTTCTTGTTCAGCGAGTCGGTGGAAGTGCGGCGTTCCCGGAATCGGGCTTTCGAAACAGATATAAGCCGGAAGGTGGAAGCCGCAATCCTTGAGCCGGGATGGAATAGACTGTATGTAGTTGCAATCGTCAATGACCGGGCTCAACATCAACCCCGACCCCACGAGGATGCCGTGCCTGCGACATTGTTCCAGAACCGTCTTGGTCTGATCAATGGTGTTCTGATACTTATGCATGTCGGCGATGGTCTCTGGGTTAAAGCTTTCCAGTCCCATAAACATCGCCCGGCATCCAGCGCGCGATAGGGCTTTGACCGCATCGAGGTTGGCGAGGACGTTGAAGGTGATTTGTGAACCCCAGCGAATGTTGAGCGGCGCGAGCGCCTCGCACAGCTTGAAGAGGTGTGTGGGATTGCCGCCAATGTTATTGTCGACGAAACAAGCGAATCGCCGCTGATACCAGGGGACAAGACCGTCAAGCATTCGCTGCCCTTCCTTAATGGTATGCACGACCTGCTCGGGGGGCATGGTGTGGTAGCGCGTGCCGATGCTTGTCAACGCACAGAAGTCACAAGTGAACGGGCAGCCGCGCGTCGTCTCAAAGGTCAGCGGGACTAGGTTCTTGCCAGCAAGTAGATCAAAGCGGGGCACTGGCACCTTCGACGCATCGAAAGCGGATGAGACGTAAAGCGGCTTGAGTTCTCCCTGACAGAAGTCGTCGAAAATCTGCCGGAGGCATCCTTCGGCATCTCCCACCACAATCGCATCGAAGAAGGGCTGGCACAGGTGTGAGTAAGTGGCGGCCATAAATCCCCCGTAAACGGTCTTGGCCCCGCGGCGTCGCCAGTAGTGAGAGATTTGCTTGGCGCGATCAAAATCCGAATGAATGCTGGAGATGAACAAGAGGTCGTAGTCTTTGCTCCAATCAACCGCGTCAGGACTATTGTCGTTAATGACCTCAACTTCGATGTTGGGTGGCAACAGGGCGGCGATTAATGTCCCGGTCATGGGTTGAATAGGACCGCGATACTTCGTCCCGTGCCGACGACGAGTGTCCATGTAAGCGAAAATGATGCCGACTTTCATTATTTTCCTCTTTCTCGCTCAAAGTGGGTTTACGAGATGAGTGAGAGATTGAGAGAATACGAAAGACTAAAATGACCCTTTGGAACAGGCAGACTTGTAAGACGCTCATTATTGACATCAAAGTGGTATTATGTCAATCATCATCTACGCCGAGTGGATTAGTTACAGAGCCTCAACGAACCCTGTTTCAATTTAGGCCCCAACCTGTGGCGCAACTTAAGAATCAAGCCCTATGCGTCCCTGGGGCTGGTCGTTCCAGTATTCTTTTATATCAGACGTTTCGGAGGGTGCTTAATGCCGACAGCCGAGCGCAGACCTCCAGCATGTTGAGCGCACAGCAAGCTCCTGATTACCGGTGACGGACTATGTTTCGGTTAGTGGTTCTGCTTTGCTTGAGTTATCTCGTCGGAAGCATCCCCACGAGCGTCATCGTAGGGCGCGTCACCCGTCACATTGACATCCGAAATCATGGTAGCGGCAACGCTGGCGCGACCAACGCCTTCCGCCTTTTAGGCTGGAAGGCGGCACTAATGGTGTTGGCGGTGGATGTATTTAAAGGGTGGTTCGCCGCGGCGGTGATTTCCCGTTGGCATTTTAGCGAGGGGGCAGATGCTCAACACTTCGACCCGACACTGGCTGCTCTGCTATGTGGCGTGGCCGCGATCATCGGCCACGTCTACCCGGTGTTCGTTAAATTCCGAGGCGGTAAGGGCGTGGCTACTTTGGCCGGGGTGCTGCTCTACCTCTTTCCACTCTCGGTCGGGTTGGGGATAATCGTTATGATCTGCATACTGGCGCTCACGGGTTACGTGGGACTCGGCTCGGTTGCGACAGTCTTGCTGCTCCCGGTGGCCGCTTACTTCTGGTACGGCTCTCTCAACTCCTGGTTCGGATATTTCAGCATCTTCATCGCAGCGTTCATCACATTCACGCACCGCAGCAATGTGTCTCGCCTGTTGGCCGGAACGGAGAATCGCTTCGAGAAGATATGGCTGTTTAAGTCTCGCGAATAGAGTTTTGCCATGACCTTGACTCAGATAAACACATCAAACCTCAAGTATGCTGTCGTGGCCGCCGCACACCGAGTCATTCGGGCGCAGGAACAACTCAACGGTATCAATGTTTTTCCGGTTGCAGATTCGGACACCGGAACCAACATGGCTTTGACGCTGCGCAGCGTCGCAGAGGATGCGCTAGAGTGCAAGGCGGACTCCGTTCACGAGTTGAGTGATGCACTGGCTAACGCAGCACTGCTGAGCGCACACGGCAGTTCGGGCGCTATCCTCGCACAATTTTTTCAGGGATTTGCGGAAGGTCTTCACGGTCAGGTCGTTGTTAATCTTGAGCAATTCGGCGAGGCCGCGCATCACGCGGCTAATTATGCGCGCGAGGCAGTCGCCGAGCCGCAAGAAGGGACAATACTGACGGTCATGCGTGCCTGGGCACAGTACGTTCAGGATAACTGGCGGCACACTGCAAGCTTTCCTGCTCTCATCCGTCGCTCCCTGAAAGTTGCCGAAGAGTCTTTAAAAATGACCCCGGAGAAGCTGGATGTCCTGGCGAAAGCCGGTGTCGTTGACGCCGGCGCACAGGGCTTCGTATATATGCTGGAAGGGATTGTGAGTTTCATCAAATCCGGAGAAGTGGAGACCTTCCCGTCTGAGAACTCGACCGCGGATTATGCTAAAGCCATAGTAGTAGACGAGACGGCAAGCATCGCCTTTCAATTCTGTACGCAAATGCTGGTCACCGGGCGCAATATTGATGGGAAAGAGTTCCGTCAACAGCTCCATCCTTTTGGCGATTCGATCATCGTTGCAGGTTCGGATAAACGTGTCCACATACACATCCATACGAACGATCCTGAGCGGGTACTCCAGACAGTGGCGAGATACGGGCAGGTGGTGAGTTGCAAAAAAGAGGACATGCGCGATCAACACGCGCGCGCGCATCATAATCCGGCGTTACAGACCATCGGGCTGATCACGGACTCTTCCTGTGATCTTCCGGCAGACGAGTTCATCCGTTCCAAGATTCACGTCGTGCCGTGTCAGGTCACTTTCGGCGATCAGACTTACACGGATAAAGTGACTATCACGGATCGAGATTTTTATAGACTGCTTGCCACCTCTCCCTTTCACCCGAAGACCTCACAACCGACACCGTCTGACTTCCGTAAGGTTTGCCTTGAAGTCGCGGCCAATCATAAGGAGGCGCTTGCCATTATCGTTTCCGGCGCGCTCAGCGGCACTCTCCAGGCTGCGGAACTGGCCGCACGAACTGTCAAGGAGCAACTCAATGTTTGTGTAATTGATTCAAAGAGCATTTCTGCTGGTCTAGGGCTGATTGTGCGCGAAGCGGCAGAAGCGATAGAGTCGGAAGCAACATTGCAGGAGGTGCGGAGTCGCGTAGAATGGGCTATTCGACATGTGCGGCTTTTCGCCGCCATTGGAACCATGGATCACCTGGTCCGTGGAGGCAGGATTTCAAAATTCCGCGGGGCCATTGTCAATTTGCTGAAGATGAAACCAATCCTGACAATGGACGCCGAAGGTAAAGCGCAGATTGTCGCCAAAGCTTGGGGGGCTAGCCACAGCCGCCGCAAGTTGATGAGGATTGTGAAGCGAGAGGCTCAGGGTAAGCAGAAGCTCCGGTTTATCGTCGCCCACTCGGACGCGCTTGCCACTGCTAACATCCTCGCCGAGCAGATACAAAAGTCTTTTGGCGTTGAGAACGTTCCGGTTGTACCGATTTCACCAGCGCTGGGCTCCCATGTAGGTCCGAAAGCAGCGGCTGTTGTATTCCTTGGTTAAAGTTGAATGTAGTCACGCACGAGGGCATCTACATCGAGATTCAGAGATGTGGCTACTGAGGAAACCATACTCACCTGTGATGGTCAGTATGCACTACAATCGGTCGTGATTGAGAATTTATGATGAAGGCTCGAACAGGCTATCCTTTGAAGTGTGTGCTTTGAAGAAATCGCCTGTCCGAGTTGTGCCTCTCGACACCTCGTCAAGAATGGCACAACTTCTAACCGAAAACAAAAGTACCTGTGCCGCGCGTGTCGCCGCCAGTTCATCCGTGACTACAGCTACCAAGGGTGTCGTCCCGAGATTCGATCTTTGATTGTCCCGATGACTTTGAACGGCTCTGGAGTGCGTGACATCACCAGAGTCTTGAAGGTCTGCATCAACACCGTGCTCAAGGTGCTTCCAGAGCAAGCCTCAAGAACGCCCGAACCGGAGTTGCCATTGCAAGTGGTCGATGTCAAAGTTGATGAACTGTGGTCTTTTGTTCAGAAAAAGAAGAACCAAAGATGGCTCTGGTACGCTTTCTCTCCCAAGAGCAAACAAGTCATCGGTTACGTCAGAGGTCGGCGCACGGATACAACTTGCCAGCAACTGCTGGATAAGTTAGCGCCATGTCAGATCACACGCTTCTACACTGACCGATGGGAGTCTTATGAAAAGTTGATACCCGAACACCGTCATTGGATTGGCAAACAGGGGACGCAGCGCATTGAACGCAACAACTTAACGATTAGCACGCGCCTAAAGCGGTGGCAGCGACGAACAATCTGCTTTTCAAAGAGCGAGGAGATGGATGATGCCGTGATAAAGTTAATGAGCGCGCGCTCACCGTCTCGCTTGAAAGCATTCCTCCATTGATAGAAAGTCTCGCGCGAGATACCAAAATAGCGGCAAGTCCGGGAGACATTTCCGCTCTCTGTGGCGTGGTTCAGAACTCGAAGTTTACGGGAAATGTCCCGGTGTTCGGCTTGAGTCATCACGATCCTCCTGAGCTAACAGTTTCCGGTTTTGTCTGAAGCTGTCAACCGAGGTCGTGGTTTTCATATATTATAGCTCTACTTTTTAATGTTGATGGCCTTCCGCATGGTCGTGTGCCGCAGCCCTCATGATGCAGTACATATCGTTAGGCTCGCAGCCCTCGACTTCAACCTGAATGGTGATATGCGCGATTGCGAAGTGATGCTCCAACTCTTCCGCTACCGCGCGGAGCACGTTCTCGCCCTCGCGCACGCTCTGCTCTTTGACTGTAATGTGGCAGCTACAGCAGACCATGCCGGAGCCGACGGTCCACACGTGCAGGTCGTGCACAGCCAGCACCCCGTGAGCGCCTCCGATTGTTTGTTCGACTTTCTCCATGTCCATTCCTTCGGGAATCCCTTCGAGTAGCACGTTGACGCTCTCCTTGAGAATCCCCCACGAACTCCAAATTATTAGGAGGCCGATGAGAATGGAGACGAGCGGGTCGGCGATTGACGCCCCTGTGAAGGCTACGACCAGTCCAGCCACCACCACGCCAGCGGCGGAGATGGCGTCGCCCAGCATGTGCATGTAGGCGCTACGCACGTTCAAATCACGCTTGGCCGCGCTGCGCAGCCATAGACTGATCAGCGTGTTCATCAGAATGGCTACGAGCGCCACGACGATCATCGGCAAGCTGTGCACGGGTTCAGGGTGAAGCAGTCTGGAGACAGCCTCCCAGAAGATCAGTAGCGCGATCACCACGAGCGAGACGGAGTTGACGAGCGCGGCGAGGATGCCTACGCGGTGGTAGCCGAACGTGCGCTTGGCCGTTGACGGCTTCCGGGCGATCCAGAGGCCGTACCAGGAGAAGATTAATGCGAGCGCGTCGGAGAAGTTATGCCCAGCGTCCGAAAGCAGCGCAAGGGAGTGCGAGAGGTATCCAGCTATGGCTTCGCCCAGCACGAAGGCGAGAGTGATGATGATCGAAAGCACCAGCAGCCGCCCCGTTAGTTGAGCGCCGTGGTCGTGGCCGTGTCCCATACTTTTCTCCTTTAACCGCAGCCGAATGCCGCCGTCAGTTAGTTCGATAACAACCTTTCCGCAGAAGATAACGATGCAAGTAGAGGAGTCTAAAGTATGCGTCCGTTTATCATCATGGCTGATTCAAGATAACTATGTCGGCGCGGTCACGCGCCGTGTCCAGAAATTCGTTCATGGCCGTTTCGATCTTCCCTTCGGTGAGCGTCCTCTCGATTTCGGCGCGCGCTTCAGCAAGCGTCGGAAGGATTCGCCCGGGCGCGCGCTGCCTGAATCTAGGCACGTACACGTGCGAGTAGTAGTCGGACGTTTCTCTATCCGTGACGACCACGAAGGAGCGGAACCGAAAGTCTAGGTACTTCTCAATCTCCACGCGGCGGCGGATTATATCGCGTAACTCTTCGGCTGTTAGGCCGACGCGCTGCATCCGCTCTTCAAATTCGGCGCGCGACGGGAACTGCCTGATGAGGTCGGCTAGCGCCCGGTTAACTTCGTCGTCACTGGGAGAGATAGTCGGTATCTTCTCAGCCTCTTGCGCAATTAAGGTCTGGCCTATGAGCAGATTGAGCGCGCGGGTCAGAGCTTCTGAGCTTGGGTTGTCTAGCGGGTTGCCGGGCTGTAATGCGAGTTGCCAGAGCAAGTCCGAGTAGGTGATGAGTTCGCCATTGACCGTAGCCACCATCCTATCTACTACCCGGCCAGAGGCGGTTGCCGCCCCCTGGCCCAAAGCGGGCAAGGAGATGACTAGCAGTAATAGCAACGCAGTTCCCCAACTTGCGCCCATAAAAATGTTCCTTACACCAATTGTTCGCGTAGCTCGTGAATCATCTCTTCTCAGATCGCGGCGTCATTTCTGTCACCCGTCATAATTCGCACGGCGCGCTCTACGGGCCAGACGAAGATTTTGCCGTCGCCGTCGCAGCCGGAGGATGCGCGCTTAAAAGGCGCGCCCACCAGGTCGAACAGCTCGAAACTACTGCTTGACGACAGAAAAAGGTTTAGGCATTACGTGGAGGGTGGAACTTGCTTCGGATCGGAGGTGATAATTCTGTGAGAGATATTCGTTCAATTGAAGGTGAACTGAGTTCTGAGACCGCCATGCTAACGACGACCGTTCCCGGCAAAATGTGCGCGCAGCAGCAGAAGCAGTCTTCGTCTCTTGGCATTTCATCTGAAGGTTGATTATTCCGAGTATCGTCTGACATCGGGCTAGAAACTGCTGAACGGGAGAGTTGATTAGCGCCGACATGTAAGTCGGAGAGGGGCTGGCTTTCGACGGCTATGCCTACCAGTTCCTCACTGCAATTCTGTGGTGAGGCGAGGTCAACGCCTGTATAAAGCAGCAGTAAGATAACGATGGCACCCATGAGCCGCCGTCTTACTACCAGCCGAACATCACGACCTGGATTCATAAGCACACCAAAGTATGGCGTTTTAGCATTTGCAATGATAAGTGGTCAACTCCAGACACGCTATCTTTCACCTGTAAGACCAAATTTTTACTCTATAATCAACCTGCGTAGTTCATTCGCTTGAATGCACATAGTAAAGCCATATTATTTGCTGTGACGCTCTTATTCAGGAGTGGCAGTCATCGCAGGTCTCGCCGCGCAGTGCTTCAATTCCCTCCTTAGCAATTATCGGAAGCATAATAAGCGCGGCCACCGGGTCAGCCCACCACCAGCCAAAAAGCGCATTTAGAACAAGACCACCAAGCAGGATAGCCGAGAGGTAGGCGCAAAGGTCAGTCTGCCGTGAATCGGCGTGCATTGCTCGACTGTTGATGCTAGTTGCTACCCGTCGCTTGGCGCGAGAGAGTAATGGCATCACGATAAGAGAAGCAGCCGCTATTACGATTCCGATGTAGCTGGCGTGTGGCGGTTCGTGTGTGATGAGCGACTTCGCCGCACCATAGAGAATGTATGCCGCTAGCAGAAGGAAACAGACGCCGACGAACTTTAATGCTATCTTTTCTGCATGTTCACGCTTTTCAGGCGCGTCCATATGAAGACGCCAGAGCAACGCTGCGCCGGATGAAACTTCAATCAATGAATCGAAGCCAAAACCTACTAGCGCGATACTGCCAGCAATCATGCCTGCGATAATAGAAGCGATTGCTTCAAGCGAGTTCCAGCCTATCGTAAGGTATTCGAGCCAGCGTCCGCGTCGCACGCTTGCGGCTCGCGCAGCCTCCTGGCTCAATATGTCCGTACTCATGCTCTAGCCCTCTACCAAACCTTGTCTTGACATTTTGATGCGGTCTGCAATCCATGCACTCAATAGCCACATCGCACACACACTAACCATAATCAGCGAGAACCATTTGCCGTATAGACCATCCGGTGAATAGATTTCTGTAGCCGCGTGCATGGCATCGCTATTAGGGAAGATTCCGGCTTCGCACAGTTCGTGGAAGGAGTAGATGCCAACTTGCACCATAAAGAGCAGAAGAAAGACGCCGGTGACTTGAAAGAACCTTCGGACGTTAATGAGGTGCGAGAAACGCGCCCATGACCATGCCAGCAGCCCAGCCGCCGATATGCCTAGAAGGATGCCGATAGCAATTTGCCCTTCGTGAATCTGCAAGAGCATCAACGCCGTCTCCATGCCCTCGCGTACCATCATCAAAGCTGTAAACGTGAAAACTCCCGTAAAGGCCAAGAGGCGTGAAGTGCTAGATGAGACTTCACCGAGCCGCTTCTCCATCTTCCCTTTCAGCCGTGAGCCTGTTCGCCACATGTAGATTACGAGCGTTGCGACCATCAGAATTGCGACAAGGCCTAAGATTCCTTCACGTAAAGATTCATTCGCAAAGAAGGCGTTGACGTAGAAGCCAACGGATTCCCCGAACGTCTTTTCGACAAGCTGTTCGTTGACGCCGTTCTTTAAGACGTATGCGAGTGCGGTGCTGGCAGCAACAGAGACGGCGACAGCCCAATAGACTGCGTGCGTAAGCCAACGCTGATTAGTCTTGCGCAGGTAGGCAAGAATGACCGCCACTAGCAGGAATGATTCAAAGCCTTCCCTTAGAACGATGATGAATGATTGCAGCATGGGAACTTCTACTTTCTATATTCGGGTTTATAAGAGGTCTTCAACGTGGCGGAAGCCTTCTTCAAGGAGGTGAGCTATGTGTTCGTCGTCAAGCGAGTAGTAAGCGATTTTGCCATCTTTGCGGAACTTGACGAGATTCATCTGACGAAGTGAACGCAAAGAATGGGAGACCGCAGATTGCGAAACATTGAGGAGATTCGCCAAGTCGCAGACGCACAACTCTTCTTTCGATAAAGCGAAGGCGATGCGAACGCGCGTCGGATCACCCATGATCTTGAAGGTCTCGGCGAGCAGGCCAACAGCCTCCGGCGATTTCATCGCCTTTTCCACACGCTTCACCTTGCGCTCGTCCACATACTCAATCTCACAGGCGTCATACGTCGCTGTGGCGGCCTTTGGTGTCACTATCCTCCTCCGAACGTATGAACAACCGTTCATACGTTAAATTAGGAGCATAAGCCACGGCTGCCGTCTAGGTCAAGCCTGTGCCGGGCTAGGGATGGACTATCTGAAGCTCAGGATAATACTGGAAGGGAATATAGCAGGGAGCGATTAATAGAATTAGCGGGTTGGTCACGCACGCTTTCTTCTGAAGCGTTGATCAACGCCTGCATCGAAGATCTGACAGGTTTTTGTGCCGACACGCCGCTGATAGACGATCTGACGATCATGTCCATTCAATGGCGCGGGTAGTGAACATTGAATCCACCTACTTATCAACCACGCTTATGACTTGCACGTGTTCATTCCTATATCTATGCTATTGTGTCCAGAAAAGATGCCCTGCATACAAGAAACGACTGATTGCTAGTGCAGCTTGCCTTTTCTTCTGCGTCGTGTCGTTACTGATTTACCTGACAGATGTTTTGGCAAATCCATATCGTCATCAATCAGCACATCAACGGATACTCCTGCTGCTCTGGCGTATTTTAATAAAGTTAGCAGCGATGGCTCACGCACCCCACGCTCATACTTAGAAATATCCTCGCGGACGAGACGAGTTTCAAGCCCCATCTGCATAATCAATCCATCTTGCGAAAGGTCTAGCGCCGCACGGATTTGTGCCAGCTTTGATGCCAGGTGTTTAGGTTTCTCGCGTGAGGCTCGCCCCATCAGGAATGCCCTTCTGACAAAGCGAGATGAATAATCTTTTGCTTGTTTTCGGGACTAAATGACCCTATAATTAGCTGTGCGGATAAAGTCGCCGGGAGCTTTTGTTGATGCCCCGCAGCAACTCTCATCATCCGCGCTGTCGAGTCTCGTCACGCATCATTAGCTGAATTTCAAAGACGGTTTACGAGCCAAAGATACCAGAAGAGCAATCTCGCTGCTACCGCAAAGGTCTTTACTCGGAGAATGAGCTATGAATGTAGAAACTCTGAGCGCACTAGAGCAAGCCATAGAGCCTTACAGGAAGTCTGGCTATAGGATAATCTCGCAGACTGACTCGTCCATCACACTGATGGGGCAACATCGCCCTTTCAGTTATCT
>DATHJK010000594.1:0-5283 GCA_035316225.1 Pyrinomonadaceae bacterium | reverse complement strand
CCTTTGATTTGCCGAGCGGTCCGTAGACGAGCTTGGTCGCCGCATACAGAACCGCCGTAGGCAGTTTCGAGAGATGCAGCAGGGCGCGGCGATTCATGCGCGATGTAAAGCGCGTGCGCAACGGATTCACAATCGTTGTTATCCAGCGGTTGTTCTCAGCGCCGTAAAGCCAGACGGAGAAATGGCCGCCCGGTTTGACCTTAGAGGCGAGCGATTTAAAGCCTATGCCGGGGTCGAGCAGGTGATGAATCACGCCTATGGTGTAAGCATAATCGAAAACCTGTTTGAGGGGCAGGCGACAGAGGTCTGCTTGAATGACGTGCATATTCTCTGAGCCTCGCGTTGCGGCGAAAGCCGACTCGACGGCATCACTGAGATCAATGCCAATGCAATCGCGCGCCCCCCAGTGCGAGGCTAATAGCATGTGACGCCCTTTGCCGCAGCCGCCATCCAAAACGACCTTATCCTTGAAAAACTCCGGCCTGACGGGATCAATCCAGCCAAGCATCTGCTCGCCATATCGCTCGTCCTCTTGAGTGAAATGTTGCCACTCCCAGCCGAAGCTGGAAGCGGTCGCGGCCTTGTCCTCCTCAATCTCATCCAGCTTTACAAAGCGCGGCACGCCGCGCACGATTGGAAAGTGTCGCGCGCAACCTGTGCAAGCTAAATCGCCTTCCAGAATCTCCTCCACATCTTTTTTCACCACGGATAGCAGTTCTATCTCTCCGCCACACTCCGGGCAAGCGAGGTATTGCAGCAATCTATTCTTCATAGTTAATCAGTTGCTGGCTTTCAACTCCCTCTCTTTTCTTATCGCCGCCTTAAAGCTATCTGCAAGACGGCACACGCTTAGTCCAGCGAAAACGGGCAGCAGGTCGTGCATCGGTAAAACATATCGTATCTCTGTGTGCGCTGCCGATCCAGGCACCAGATAGTAGAGTACCGTCGTCAAGATGAGCGCTGTCGTAAAGAAGTCTTTGCGCGCAGCCAGCCACACGCCGAAGGCTGCGAGCGGCAAGTAAAGATAGCGCACGACACTTTGAAACATTCCCAGAAGGTTTACAAGAAGCGCAACCACGCCGCCCTGCCATTCTGCGGGCAGACATTTCCTGCTCGTCACGTTTATTCCTGCGCTGCCATAGTAGGGCAGTGGCTCTCCCGCCACCTTCAACATTCCCCACATGCGATGCAGCATCACGCCCGCGTACCAGACAGGATGCTTCTTGATGAACGCCATTGATTCACGCACGCGCTCGCGGTCGCGCCTGATGCCGTCGGGCCAGAAATGTTTTAAGGGGAAATCCGGGGGATAGCCAAGCCGGGCGCGCTCTTTTTCCAGTATATTATCGTCGCCAAACATGAACCCGTTGCTTCGGCCAAGCTCTGTCTCGCCCAGTCCTTCCCAGAGGTTGACGCCGATAGTCCCTCCGGTCGGAGTGAAGTCTGGAAAGACCATGTAGTTGCGAATCATGATTGGCGAAATGACCAGCACCGCGCCGAAGATCAGTGCTGCGCCTAAAGCTATTCTACGTCGCCAGCCTGCGCGCACGAAAAAGAGCATAGCGAGCGCCCAGGCAGCCGCGAGGTATAGCGGATTGACGCGAAACCAGCATGCTACGCCAAGCGCCAGTCCCGCGCAGAACGCACAGAGGACGCTGCGCCGCTTTGCCGCGACCAGCATCAACCATATACCGCCAAGCACGAACCACGTGGTCGGCGGATCGGCGGAAGGCCACGCGCCGTACATCGCAAGCACAGGAGAAAACGCCGCGAGAAAACTCGCTGCAATGGCGGCGCGCCACCCATAAGCGGTCACGGCGATTCCCGTGATAAACAGCATGACGAGCACGCTGTCAAGAATCCAATGCACGGTCTGAACCGCATACATCGAACGCTCGCCCGTCGCGCTGTAGATCGCAGCCATCCACAGCGGGTACGCCGGAGGATACTGCACCATGTCTGTACGTGTGGAATCGTCAATCCAGAAAGCGCGCTCGCGACCATCCAGGATAGCGCGCGCCTGCTGGTCAAAGACCGCATACGAGCCATACTGAAACCACCCCGCATCGTTAAGGTGCGCTCGCACAAACTGCATCGTCAGGAAACGCACGGTGAAGGCAAGCGCGAAAATCAATAGCAGAGCCAACATGCACCTCCTGCGCGTCGCCGTAGAAATTTTCGTAGTCGGCATATGAATAGAATGGACTACTTTCGCGCGGTGATGATGACGTTCCAGCCAAAGGTGCGTCGCATGCGAAGGAACAGAGATTCCGGGACGATGCGCTGTAGGAGACGAAGTTCGGGGCGAGTCAACTGCTCAACCTCTATTCTGATTTCGCCGAACGATGCGAAGAGTTTGCGCGCCTGCTTTCGACTGTAAACTTTTACGAGCGGGTTGCCGCCTTGCTCCGAGTATTCTACCCACCGGCTCAGGACTTGATCCGCAGTGCGACCGCGCAGGAACTCGCCTCCCATTACACCGTGCCACAGCATCAACACGCCCCAGTAGGCCAGCGAGTCTCTATGATAGAGCATAACTTTTGCTACGCCGCCCGGCCTTAGCACGCGATGAATCTCGCTGACAGCCCCGGCGGTGTCGGGCGTGTGATGAAGCACGCCGTTTGAATAGATCACATCGAAGCTTTCATCCGGGAACGGCAGGTGCTCGCCATCTGTGATGAGAAAATCCCCTCGCTCGCCGTAGAGTTCAAAGCGATGGCGTGTTATCTCAAGCGAGCGCGGCGTCAGGTCTGCTCCTGTTACCAGCGCCCCGCCGCGCGCGAACTGCAATAGGTCTGTGCCCATTCCGCAGCCGACTTCCAGCAGACGCTTCCCTGCAAACTTATCGAAGCCCATCACAGACGGCATCCACGGCGCGTACTCAGTGTAGCGATGGCGCTCAACGGCGTCGAAGAATTCGCGCGTGCCGAACTCGTGCTCCTGATCATAGACCGCGCCGCAAGGGTCTTGCCCCCACTGTTCGCGCGCCCTCTGCTTGGCTTCTTCCAAAAGCATCTACGAACCTTCAAGAAAATTCTCGGCCACCTGTGCCTGAGGTCAAACCTCACTGCTTCACCTGCCCGCCTCGCGGAACCATTGGACGAAACGTTTTATCCCTTCCTCAATCTGCGTGTGCGGGTCGTAGCCCAGAAGCCTTCTTGCCTTTGTTATGTCTGCGAAAGTCTGCGGCACGTCGCCGGGCTGCACGGGCTGGCGCTCAATCACGGCGCGCATGTCCAACTCCTTCTCAAGAAGCGCTATAAGCTCGCGCAACTCGACCGTGCGCGATTCGCCCAGGTTGAAGACTTCGTAATCGCTCGCATCGTAATCAATCGCTGCGCGCACGCCCTGAATGATGTCGTCAATGAAAGTGTAGTCGCGGCGGGTCGTTCCGTCGCCGAAGACCGGAATGGCCTCGCCCCGGCTAATCAGATGCGCGAACTTGTGAATGGCAAGGTCTGGACGCTGGCGCGCGCCGTACACTGTGAAGAAGCGCAAGGCCACACAGCGCATCCCGTAAAGATGCGAGTAGGTGTGACACAGAAGCTCGCCCGCCGCTTTCGTCGCTGCGTATGGCGAAATCGGATTCCTTACGGAATCGTCTTCAGCGAAAGGGACTTTCGCATTGATGCCGTAAACGGACGAGGACGAGCCGAAGACAAACTGTTTTATGTCGTGCTCTTTCGCAAGCTCAAGCAGATTCAGAGTGCCGTTGATATTCGTCTCTGCATAAAGCTGCGGCTCTTTCAAAGAGGGACGCACGCCAGCGCGCGCCGCAAGGTGAACGATTGCGTCAAAGCGGATTTCGTTGAAGAGATTTTCCAGCGCCGCGCGGTCGCGTATATCTGCTTCGACCAGACGATACGCAGCATTCTTCAAGTGCTCGGAAACATTCGCGCGCTTCACCTGTGGGTCGTAAAACTCGTTGAAATCGTCAACCACGACGACACGCCACCGGTTTTCAGCAAGCAGACGATCAACCAGATGCGAGCCTATGAAGCCTGCGCCGCCTGTCACCAGAATGTTCTTCATAAAAGCAGTTTGTAGTTTTCAGTTTTTAGTTTCCAGCCTGGCCTTTCTTAAAACTGAAAACTACAAACTTAAAACTATTTCTTAGCGTAAATCCACAGGTGCCAGCCCCAGCGCGCGGCCAGGCGAGATTCCATTGAGCGCGGCAGAAAATTTCCGACCAGTGGCAGCCAGCGTTTATTAAGGAAATAGGTTTTCAACTCGACCGGCTCGAAATCCCTGAAAAGCTTTCGAGCCTCTTCGCGCGAATAGACGCGCGCCAGCGGATTGCCCGCGCCGTCCGTGTTCTGATTCAGAAACTCGCCGGGCGCAAGATAATTTTCCGAATCCGCCTTTATTCGCCGCGCGTGCTCGCGCAGACTCTCCACAGGCTCGCCCGTCAAACCATGCACGAGTTTCAATCCCGCTTCATTCCTCAAGAGGTGCGCGCCCGCGCGCCTGAGAACGCGAATGTTGATGCGGTAGTTGTATGAGTCCCTGTGATAGAGCATCACCTTTGCTACGCCGCCCGGCTTTAGCACGCGATGAATCTCGCTGACAGCCCCGGCGGTGTCGGGCGTGTGATGAAGCACGCCATGTGAGTAGACCAGATCGAACGAATTTTCGGGAAAGTCCAGATTTTCTGCGTCTGCCACGCGAAAATTTCCGGGCAGATTGAAAAGCTCGAAACGCTTGCGCGCTAATTCCACAGCAGCGTTTGTCAGATCAACTCCTGTGTAGTCTGCCCCCGCGCGCGCAAACTGCGCCCCGTCCGTCCCCAGCCCGCATCCGATTTCAAGCACGCGAAGCCCACGCGCGCCCTCGAAGTCTGCTGCGGCAGGGATGTGCCACTCCTTCGTGTAGCGATGCTCCTCGACGCGCTCGTAGAAAGCCTTTGTGCCCGGCTCTGCGTCGGCGAACTTGGTGCCGCACGGGTTCGCCTGCCAGAATGCGCGCACACGCTCTTTCAAAGTTTCAGTAGCGCCGGACATTTTCGTAAAAGTATAGCTCTATGGAGGAATACAAAGCCTGAAGACAGCAACTCGCTCCTACAGGAACTGAGTGCGCAGGCATTCACAAAAGATTGAAATTAGCACGCCGCGTTCGGATGCGACAAGCGGGTGAGGCCGGAGGTAGGGCGAACGCATTATAAATAGTTAGCCTGTTAGAACTTTTAGCAGATAATTATTGTCCCAACCGGCTTTGTTCCGTTTGATTTTCACTCCTACCTTTGCCGTCTTCTCTCTTTTCAGTAGATTCAACGCGATGTGGCGC
>DATHJK010000593.1:0-2577 GCA_035316225.1 Pyrinomonadaceae bacterium | reverse complement strand
CTCTACATCGTCATAGGCGACAACGGGCGGCGCGGATTTTTGCAGAACGTGACGAGCGGCGGCACCGTGCCGGACGATCAATTCGGCGGGCCAGAGCCGGACGACGCGCACCTGACGGGTGTGATATTGCGTCTCAACGATGATGGTACGACGCCGACAGACAATCCATTCTTTAGCGCGAGCACAAACCTGACCGGACAGGCAGCCGCGAACATCAAGAAGATTTTCGCTTACGGCGTTCGCAACAGCTTCGGCATGGCGTTCGATCCCGTTTCCGGCAAACTCTGGACGGAAGAGAACGGCGACGACGCTTTCGACGAAATCAATCGCGTGCCCGCAGGATTCAACGGCGGCTGGGTTCAAATAATCGGGCCATCCAGCCGCATCAGCGAATACAAATCAATCGAGTCAACATACGGCGCACGCAACCTGCAACAGATTCGATGGTCTCCGACTTTGATTGCCGACACCCCGCAGCAGGCAATCTCGCGTCTGTACATGCTGCCGGGCGCGCAGTACGTCGAACCGGAGTTCAGTTGGAAGTACGCGGTAGCTCCTGCGACTTTAGGCTTCGTAAGAGGTCAGGCGCTCGGCGCTCAATACGATGGCGATATGTTCGTAGGGGCTTCGCGCACGTTCCTGAGCGGCGGATTCCTTTTCAGGTTTAAGCTGACGAGCGACCGCCTGCATCTTTCGACCACAGACCCCAGACTCGCAGACAGAGTTGCGGACAATCTGGACAAGTTCGACATCACGGAGAGCGAAAGCCTGTTGATTGGTAGAGACTTCGGCATCACTACGGACATTCAGACCGGGCCGAACGGAAATCTCTTCGTAGTCTCCAACACGAACAACGCCGTCTACGAAATCTCTGCGAAGCCGCCTGCCATTTTCACCGCCTCCTTGAACGGAGCGCAGGAAATACCGCCGAACAATCTGCCGGGGTTCGGCTCGGCCACGCTTCTTTTAAGCCCGGACGAGACCACTGCGAAAATCTCTCTCAGCTTTGGAACTCTGTCGAGCGCCGAAACCGCCGCACACATTCACGGGCCTGCCGCGCCGGGCGCTAGCGCCAACGTTCTGTTCCCGCTCCCTTTGGGCCAATTCAGCGACTACCAGATTTCTCTGACGCCCCAGCAGGTTCAGGATTTGAAGAACGGTCTCTTCTACGTCAACGTGCATACGGTTAACAATCCGAATGGAGAGATTCGCGGTCAATTCGGAACATCCCCGTCGGCTTCAACCGTAGAATTCAATGCCTCCGACTACACGATTGGCGAAAGCGGCGGCAACGCCGTGATTGTAGTAACGCGCTTTGGCAACACGAGCACATCCGCGACCGTTGATTTCACAACGAGCAACGGCACTGCGTCCGACCGTTCCGATTACACTTTCAATGCAGGGACGCTTCAATTCGCGCCGGGCGAAACTTCTAAAGCGTTTCTGGTCAGCGTGACTGATGACGCATACGTTGAAGGGAACGAAACGCTCAATGTTGTTCTGAGCAACCCGACGGGCGGAATTCTTCTCGCAAGCCCGGCGACGGCGACGCTCACTATTCTGGATAACGACACTCAGCAGCCCGCAATCAATCCGATTGACGACGCGCAGGTTTTCGTGCGCCAGCACTATCTGGATTTCCTTAGCCGCGAGCCTGACGAGGGCGGACTTGCCTACTGGACTGCGCGCATAAACGAATGCGGGTCAGACCAGTCTTGTCTGGTACGCCGCCGCTCGGAAGTTTCTGCGGCCTTCTTCATAGAACAGGAGTTCCAGCAGACAGGCTTCTTCATCTACCGCCTCTACAAAGCCTCTTACGGCAGACAGCCTGCCTTTCAGGAGTTCATCAACGACCGCACGCACGTAGTTGCGGGGGCGAATCTGGATACGACCAAAACTCTCTTCGCAGAAAGTTTTGTACAGAGACCTGAGTTCACTTTCAACTACTCGCTAGCCCAGCAAGGCCCTGCATTTGTTGATGCGCTGATAACTAAGGTCGGAAATTCTTCAAACGTAGACCTGAATCAGCATCGCTCCGAGTTGATAGCCGAATACAATCTGGGGACGAGTCAAGTAAACAGCCGCGCGCGTGTCCTGCGAAAATTGATCGAATATCCTGAGTACGTGCAGGCGGAAACCAATCCTGCATTCGTGCTCTCGCAATACTTTCTATACCTGCGCCGCGACGCTGACGCGGGCGGATACCAGTTCTGGCTGGACATTCTGAATAACCGTGTTCCGGGAAATTACCTTGCTATGGTCTGCGCCTTTCTGACTTCGGCTGAGTACCAGCAACGATTCAGCCCCGTGGTGACGCGCCGGAACAGCGACTGCGGCGGAATTTAAGAGTGCATATTGCATCTTTCCTTTGCGCCTTTGCGTCTCCAGCGAGAAATCATCCTCACGCAAAGACGCTGGAGGCGCAAAGAGAAGGCGCAATAAGAGCCTATCCCAAAACTATCAATCGATAGAGTTGGATTGAAAAAGCAAAGTGAATCAAGGCCGCATAGTTCTTATCACTCTTCTCCCAGCGCACCAGCAAGCGCCGGTAGCGGTTGAGCCAACTGTGCGTGCGCT
>DATHJK010000592.1:0-5068 GCA_035316225.1 Pyrinomonadaceae bacterium | reverse complement strand
AGGGAACATCTCGCCCTCTTCTTCTTCGACGCGATGCTCTACGTTCTCTTTTAGAACTTTAAGCTTCGCAGCCCATTCCTCTGTATCCTTCGGCTCTTTCGCCAATTCTCCCAGAAGAGTCTTAACGACAGCATGCTCCTCATAGGCTTCGAGCGTTATGTCGTGAGTCTCTTCCGCATCCTTGATTGCAGGGTAGAAGATTTGCTCCTCAATTCTCGTATGTATCTCAAGCTCTGTCTGCAATCGCGCGAACACCTCTTCACGAGTTTTCACGGCACGCTCGGTCGTTTCTTCAAGTTTGGCGAAAATCTCCGAGACCTTTTTGTGGTCTTCCTTCAATAGCTCAAACGCATTCATTTCGTGTATGCCCTCCGTTCAATCCATAAATGTTAACTGGAAAAATGCACGCTTACGCTACGCGCACTAATCAGCATGAACGGTAAGTGGCAACTGGAATGCCGCGCGGAAAGTGAAAGGATCAAGAAAGGAGGCTGAAGACGTGCAGACACGTAGATTAAAGACAGGTGCTGCCTGAACCTCTTCTTTTCACCTCGGTCGCCTCCCCGCGTCTCTTCTTCATGCCAGCTCAATACAGCATTCCTTACAGCGTGTTGCTTTGAGCGGGATGGTTGATAGACATTGCGGGCAGTCTTTCGTAGTAATCTCCGCAGGCTCCTGCTTGCTCTTCATGGCATTCACCTGCCGGACGATCAGGAAGACGACGAAAGCGATTATCAAAAAATTGATTATGTCGTTGATGAACTGTCCGTAAGCGATGACGGGAATGCCGCCAGCCTTCGCTTCAGCGAGCGATGCTGGCGTGTTCTTAGTCTTATCGAGCGAGTACAAGAGGCTGGCGAAATCCACGTTGCCCAGCAAAAGTCCTATGGGCGGCATGATGATTCCTTCGACTAGCGAGGTCACAATCTTGCCGAACGCAGCGCCGATGATGACCGCAATAGCAAGGTCCATCACATTCCCGCGATTGATGAACTCCCTGAACTCTTTGAACATGTTTCGGTTCTCCTCTCAGAAAAGAAGTGTGCAGGCTTAGAACTTGAGATAAAAGACAGAATGGCTTTTATAACAGCGCGAGTGAGCCGTCAATGAAAATATTGCGTGGACGTAGAGTAAGGGCGAGCCGAAAGTTGTCGACCTGTTATATACTGCTTACTTTGAGGCAAGAAGCAAGGCCGCCGCGCGGACGTGGGAGGTCTCGCGCGACGGCCTTGTGCCGCACAGCACCGGACTCATCCCTCGAATGAAACCGAGCGTGCAAGCATCGGGAAGCACGCTCACCCTTAGAAAAACGCGCATCCCGAACCGGGAATTTAGTTAATGCATTGAAAACATAGTGTGAAGTGAAAGCGTGCTATGATGCGCGCGTTCTAGTCTTTGAAAATTGGCAACGGTAATGCGCGGCTCAAACCCACTAGCAGAGTGAAATGAGCATCGCCGTTGAGCATGAAAGGTTCATACTCACGGCGACAATTAAGCGCGGTCACAGCTTACGCCTAAATAGACGTACAAAGCAAGAGCCGAGATGCGCTCTTACGGGAGGGCGCGTCTAGTGGGACGAAGCAGCCGCCCGAAGCCGAAGCATCTTGCCGTAAAGCTCTTGCGCATCCGGCAGGCTTTAGACATCTCTCAGGCGGAGATGGTCAAGCGTCTGGACTTCCCGAAGATTCATCCCGCGCACGTCTCAGGTTTTGAGCGTGGCGAGCGTGAGCCGCCGTTGCCTGTACTTCTTCGTTATGCGCGTATGGCAGGTATTTCGACAGACGTTTTGATTGATGATGAGTTGAACTTGCCAGCTAGATTGAAAGCAAGGAAGTGAGAGACTTTTTGTGCAAGGCCAATGCGGCGAAGATTGTGCCGCGGGAATTGTGCCGGGATTTAAAGAGTAGTTATGGGCTTGGCGCGGGCGCTGTACCGCGATTCGAGTTGAGGTTCGAGCCATGCGAGTTTGTGTTCTTCTCGCCCTTCCGCTGCTCCTGCTGTCGGCGCAACTCGTCCTCCTGATGCTTTATGATCGACTGCTGCCTTTGCAAATTAATCCTGGCATTTTCGAGCGCATCGCTCGCGCGAAAATTGTCCGGGTCAAGCTCTGTAGCATGCTCAAGCGCCGCGACAGATTCTGAATACTGGGCCAACTTGCTGTGAGCCACGCCAAGCTCGTAGTAGTAGTCTGCGTTATCATCCTGCAAATGCACAGCCTGCTTGTAAGCCTTCACGGCCTCTTCGTATTTTCCAAGACGGCTGTAAGATTGGCCCAGATTGAATTGCGCATCAGCGTTCTTCGGATTCTGTCGTAAAAGCTTTTCATAAGCTTCCACAGCTTTTTTGTAAGCCTCTTCGGCGTCCTGCTTCTGGCCTTGCGAGTCCAGCGCAAGTCCCAGACGGTAGTATGCTTCCGCAAGGTCTGGGTTGAGTTCTATAGCCTTACGAAAAGCGTTCGCTGCATCCTCGTCTCTGTCGTTCCTGTAAAACTCTTTGCCCTGCTCTAAAAGCCTCTGCGCTTCGGCCTGGTCGGCTTGATTGGCAGTATCGCCAGCGCCCTGCGACGAATTGGAATTCGACTGGGCGTTCTGCGAAGATTGCGTGCCCTTCTTCTTACAACCGCTCAGGCATAGAAACAGGCACAGCAATGCAGGTATGAGCTTTCGCATCATGAAAGAAGCGACCTTCGGTAGAAGATGCGCGCGATTTTAGCTTATTTGGTGGTTCAATGCGAGAAGAGAAGAGGGCGGCGCGCTAAAGCATA
Source organism: Pyrinomonadaceae bacterium (assembly GCA_035316225.1). Taxonomy (GTDB): domain Bacteria; phylum Acidobacteriota; class Blastocatellia; order Pyrinomonadales; family Pyrinomonadaceae; genus 3-1-20CM-3-53-8. Next base: position 2,304 of record DATHJK010000592.1, on the reverse strand, counting down.
GCGCATAAGAAGGACAATATTAGAAAGATAAGCTTCTGCTAAACCACATCTTAGAAACAGAGAGAGCTATTCAGGAGTAAAGGTTAATTACTGTAGAAAAAGAGGTGGAATCTGAGGCATGGAGGCTCACATTTCACCTTCGGAAGCTCGAAATTAGGGCAAAATGCTCAAATGTATCTTCGGCGGTGAGTTGATATGCACGAGAATCTCGCGACAGATTTAAAGCAGAAGCTGTCGCATTTGTTACAGCTTTCGTCAGCCATTTTCTACCTATCAAAGAAACAGAGTCTTTGACTCTCTCTGCTTCCAGAGCACTCTGCTAACTTCGACCTTAGCGTTCAATTTACGTGAAGGGCGAATTAGCAGCAGGACTTGAGCGTAACAGGAGTTGGAATCGTGTGAATTTCAACTCCCGCTACGTTCTAGAGTCATTACCTGATGCATTTTGTTGTGATCAGCGAATATTTCGTAACTCATCAGAGTTTAATTCTCTGATGAATTTAATATCAACTTTGACGAGTGTTTCTGCAGCGTCGTAGTTAAAAGCGACCAAAGTGCCGTCCGGCTGCCGCGAGATGACAAAGTTGTCGGCGTTATAGGTTAAATCACTGCCGGTCTGGTTGGTATCTATATCGGTGGGACGAAAGCCCAAAATGACGACGCCGAATGTAGATTGACAGAGGGCCAGAGCCTGCGCTATGCGACGCTTGCGGCCCAGGCGATCATCATAATATTCAGTTCCTGAAACACCAATATCACCTTTGATGAAGAGCTTGGCTATGTGGCGCGTTGCGCCTACGCTGAAGTCCACTTCCCAGACGCCGTTGAGATTTACCCTACTCTCCTGAAACCCACGTTGAGTGCAAATACTGCCCGCTGATTGTGCCTGCGCGTTGGCGCTGCTCAAAGCTACGAGGAATGCAACGAGCATCAAGCCCAACAGTGCGTTGATCAAAGTTCTGCCTAACCTACTCCAATCTATGCGGTGGTGCGCAAAGGGTGAGTTTGTTGCCATGAGTATTCTCCTTATTCTGTGAGCCTTATTCGGCTAAATCGGTTTCGATTGAGGCGACGCTGCAAAGGGACGCAGCTTTGTTAATGGATCCTCTTCGGCGTTTAAGCAGCGAGGCCAGCCAGTGGAGCTTCACCTTATTTCACAGATGCTATCCAAAGTCAATCAAAACTCTGCCTGATCGCTTATCAGTTTTGAGAGCGAAGAATCACGTAATTTTGGCGAAGTCGCTAAAAGAGCAATAAACAGAGGCCTTGATGAGGATGCCCGCTAAACTTCCAACTCGTGACCAAGTTGAATCTGCGCATGTGGCGGCTTTCGGAAATCAAGGAAGAACCTTAAGCAAAACAAAGACTTGGCTTTAACAAGCTGCGCACAGCTTTTCAAAAGTGATAAGCGGTCGGGCGCTAAAGATATTGACGGCTAGCGTGCAAGCTATACAATCCCGAACGTGCGACGCCATACGGAGCTTTCGCCTTCAGCGCGTATTAGCTTCTGCACCTCTTTGTAAGCGGCAAAATAGAGCGAGCGCATCTCATCCGGCGACGAAGGACGCTCAAGTCTTTGAGCAAGCTCGTCAACTGTCAGATTGATACGGGATGCGGAACGCGCTAGCTGCGCGCCCTCGCCTGCGAAGTAGATGGCGAGACCTTCTTCCAGCCAGTGCGGCGGCGCTCTGCGCGACAGGGCGGCGATGACTGTGTGAACGAATTCGTGGCGCAGGGTTGTTGGAAGCACGCCGCGTCTGCGCAGGACTTCCAGGGGCTGCAACTCGATTCTATTCCCGCGCGTTGCGCCTGCGGCCCAGTAAGGCTGCCCCGTCGCGGAAACGAAGTCGCCAGTCGTCTGGTGAATCACCACATCAACTGTAGGAAGCTCTGCGCGCATCGAAGCGATTTCGATGCGACGCTGCACCTCGTCGCGCGCAGCTTCGAGAGTTCGTAGCACAAACTCCGCATCGTGTCGTCCCACGCTGGCAGGGAAATTCAGGCGAAAGTGCTCGCTGGATAACTGTAGAGTGCGAGCCTCTCGCGCAGCATTAAAAAATTCTGCGTGCGATGACGAGTGAAAAGCGTTGTCAGTATCGCTTGCGGTAGCGGGCGGGGTTCGTTTCGCTCCGCGCAATGCTGATGACGCTTCATGCCGAATGTTTCCTACGGAGATAACATCTGCGCGCCATGAATTAATATCGGGGCGAGACATGCGCTCATTAACATTCCGTCTCGTCTCTTCGCGCGCGCGTTGAGTCCCGGCGCTGCTCAAATGCGTGGTCGGAAAATAATGAACGAGAA
>DATHJK010000591.1:0-2964 GCA_035316225.1 Pyrinomonadaceae bacterium | reverse complement strand
GTGGCCGAGCGCGTCCCGCACAAGACGGACATTCACGGCGAGACGCTCATTGATAACTATTTCTGGATACGCGAAAGAAACAACCCGAAAGTTAAAGCGTATCTCGAAGCCGAGAACGCTTACACGGATGCTGTCATGCAGCCGACAAAGCCTCTGCAAGAGCGGCTTTATCAGGAGATGGTCGGGCACATCAAGGATACAGACCTGAGCGTGCCTTACAAATACGGCGACTACTTCTATTACTCGCGCACGGAGGCCGGAAAGCAGTACCAGATTTACTGCCGCAAGCGCGGGACATTGAGCGCGCCGGAAGAGATAACGCTCGATCTTAACGAGCTTGCGCGCGGCCAAAGTTTTCTTGGCCTGGGCGATTATGCTGTGAGCGATGACGGAAACCTTCTGGCCTACTCGCTGGACACAACAGGCTATCGCCAGTACACACTCTACGTTAAGAATTTGCAGACAGGGCAACTCTCGTCTGAGCATATAGAGAGAGTTGACAGCATTGTCTGGGCCAACGACAACAAGACCATCTTCTACACAACAGAAGACGCGACGACGAAGCGCAACGATAAGTTCTACCGTCACACAATCGGAAGCGCAACGAGCGACCTGCTGTACGAAGAGCGCGACGAGCTTTACGATGTTTACGCAGGGCGCTCGCGCGACCGCAAGATGATTTTTCTTGAAGCAGGAAGCAAGACGACGACAGAGGTTCGCTACATTCCTGCGGACACCCCGAATGCGGATTTGAAAGTCATTCTGCCGCGCGAGACAGATCATGAGTATCACGCCGATTACCGCGAAGGTATGTTCTACATTCTGACCAATCAAAATGCCAAGAACTTCAAGCTGGTGACTGCGCCCGTCTCGAATCCGGGCAGGCAGAACTGGCACGAGCTTATCCCGCATAATCCTGCCGTGAGGCTCGACGACGTTAATCTTTTCGCAAATCACATGGTCGTCAGCGAGCGCGAGGGCGGGCTTCAGAAGCTGCTCATCGTGGACTTGCGCAACAAGAAGTCGCATCGCATTTCGTTTGACGAGCCTGTTTATTCTGCGAACGTCAGCATTAACCGTGAATACAACACGAACGTGCTACGCTTCAGCTATGAATCTTTCATTACGCCCAACACCGTCTACGACTACAACATGGAGTCGCGCCAGCGCACGAAGCTCAAGCAGCAGGAGGTTCCCGGCTACGACCCTGCGCGTTACACCAGTGAGCGCGTCTACGCGACCGCTACGGACGGGACGCAGATTCCCATCTCGCTCGTTTACAAGAAGGGGATGCAGCGCAACGGGCAGAACCCGTTCCTGCTCTACGGCTACGGTTCCTATGGGCTGCCGCGTTGGCCCACCTTCTCTTCAAATCGTTTGAGCCTACTTGATCGCGGAGTCATCTACGCCATCGCGCACATACGCGGCGGCGGCGAGATGGGCGAAGTCTGGCGAGACCTCGGGCGCATGAACAAGAAGATGAACACGTTTACGGACTTCATCAACAGCGCAGAGTATGTAATCAAGCAGAAGTACACTTCGCCGGAACATCTTGCGATTCAGGGTGGCAGCGCAGGAGGGCTTTTGATGGGCGCTGTCGTCAATATGCGTCCGGATTTGTTCAAGGTCGCGCTGGTTCAAGTTCCGTTCGTTGATGTAATCAACACTATGCTTGACGCGAGTTTGCCGTTGACGACCAGCGAATATATAGAGTGGGGCAATCCGAACGTTAAGACAGAGTATGACTACATCAAGCAGTATTCGCCTTATGATAACGTAGGGGCGCGCTCTTACCCGGCCATGCTGGTGAAGGTTTCGCTCAACGACAGCCAGGTTCCCTACTGGGAAGGCACGAAGTTCGTTGCGAAACTACGCGCGATGAAGACGGATCACAACCCGCTTCTGCTGAAAGTCAACATGGGCGCAGGCCATAGCGGTTCAAGCGGGCGCTATGATGCCTTCCGTGATGTCGCATTCGATTATTCATTCCTGCTGACGCAGCTAGGCATAACGAACTGACAACTTAATCGAAAATAGAAAAGAGCAGGGACGATTGAATGTTGCCCCTGCTCTTTTTGTTTACACTCAGCAATGAAGAGTTCACTTCAAACCGATGGAAGTGGCTCAACTCTTTGCGAGCTTTTGTCTTCTCTTTGCGCCTTTGCGAGAACCAGCAACTCTCACCAGCTTGAGCTTTAAGATAATTGCAGGTTCACGCTCTCTGGCGCAAAGATGAAACTTAAGCTCGCAAAGGGATTTGAATTACGCTCTAAGTATTAGAAGCTTAAGCCCGCCGTATTGTGATGCCGCCTTCGATTGCGGCGAACCTGATGCTCGCGCCGCCTGTGCCCAGCCGTAGCCTTGAGCCTCTGTGGTCGCTGTCGCTTATGCCAGCGCCCGGCACTTCCGTGTTGATTCCGCCCTCAATGCTGTCGAATGTCAGGTCGGCATTCAAATCATCGGCCACTTTAAGCTCGACAGAGTTTTCGACGCCCTCGATTCGTATGCCCTGTGCGCTCAAGCGCGGGACGGTGAGCGTCAATCCTTGCTCAAGTCCTCTCATCTCAGCAGCCACTACGCTGGCAAGGCGCACATAGCCTTCGATTCCTTCAAGGCGCAACATGCGGTCGGTTGCGCCAACGGTGAGCGGGCCTTCTATCCCTCGGAAGGTCAGGTCTGCGCTACGCGGCACGATTAGTTTCAAGCGGTCGTGCGCGTTGATTATGTGGCACTGCGGGGCATGAATTGTCCTATGTTCAACTAAGAGATGCGTCGCGGTGTGTTCAATGTTGATCTTCTCGCAGTCGTAATCTCTCTGCGTGCGCGCGAATCTGGTGAGGTGAACTTCCGCCGTGTTTACGTCCGAGACCTCTACGTCCACAGCCCCTTCGATTCCGATTGCTTCAACCAGCGCGTTCGGGGAAAGCTCATAGACTTCATTGATTTCGCCGCGCACGGGCAGGT
>DATHJK010000590.1:0-3786 GCA_035316225.1 Pyrinomonadaceae bacterium | reverse complement strand
AGCGACCGCCGAGAAAATTGAAGAGGTTGACGCTGCGAGGAAAAGAGTCTTTCTGGAAAAGAATGGCCGGACGATTTCGGTCGAGATGAAACAGGTCGAGCGCCCAGAGATGCGGCGCGGGAGACTCGCGCGCGTGCGGCTTGAGACTGCGGATGATGCGGGCGCGAACTTTGAAGTTCTCAGAAGTGAAGATGGCGTCTATCTTGAGACGTGCGCGCGCGAGGTCGCAGAGTCGCGCCGCGAACGTGTGTTCAAGGTCAGAAACAGGAGCACTGGAAACTTGCTTGGGCGCGAGCTTGAAATTCAGGCGCACGACAGAATCTACGAAGAGGCCGTATCGGCGGCTCTGGAGATAATCGGAACGAATTGAGACTTTTCGAGAAGAGAGACGCGCGCTTTGAGGTGCTGCGCGATGCTGAAAGCTTGAGCGCGCGCGCAGCCGAGCTTTTTCTTTCAATTGCCCGAAGATCGGTGACGACGCGCGGCGATTTCATCGTTGCGCTTTCTGGAGGCTCAACGCCGAAAGCTCTGTACGAGCGTCTGGCGCGTGATGCGGCGGATGATTCCGTCTGGCCGCGCACGCAGGTTTTCTGGAGCGACGAGCGATGCGTGCCGCCAGATGATGAAGAGAGCAACTACCGCATGGCTAATGAAGCGCTGCTGTCTCGCATTAGCGTTTCCCGCGAGAACATACATCGAATGCGAGGCGAGGACTACCCTGAAACGGCTGCGGCTGATTACAGCGCCGTCGTTGGAAAAATCCTGGCGTCGCGCTCTCTTAAATTCGATCTGATTCTGCTAGGATTGGGCGAAGACGGGCACACGGCTTCGCTCTTTCCGCACTCGCCCGCGCTCGAAGAGAGAGAGAAACTGGTCGCAGCGAATTGGGTTGAAAAGCTGGAGGCTTCGCGCCTGACTTTCACCGTACCGTTGATAAACCGCGCCGTGAATGTGCTCTTTTTAGTCGCAGGCGAAAAGAAGCGGGAAGCTTTGCGCGCTGTGCTTTCTGATACGGCAGACCCGCGCGAGTACCCTGCGCGCTTCGTGCAGCCTTCAAACGGCCAATTGCAGTTTCTCGTTGACGAAGCGGCGGCCATCGGGTTAGATGAGAAGGGAAGCTAGAAAAGTCTCAGCATCCTTTACTGTCCGAGCTTCATCGAAAAGCTGTTCCGAATTGAAAGAGTAGAAATCTTAGCGAGCTTTGCTCTCTCCTTTGCTTCTACAGCGTGAAACCTCAACTCTCATTAACTTGAGCTTCAAGAAAATTGAGGTTTCACGCAAAGGCGCAAAGGGAAACACTTAAGCTCGCAAAGGGTTGAATGCTCGTTTGCGTCTGTGGTCAATATTTTAAGCCCTCGCTTGCTGATCCGAAATTAATGAAGCGCTTCGTCCGAATTTTTTCGATTGTTCTGCTTGTGCTTCTAGCGCCAGCGAAAGAGGCTGTGGCGGGAGAGACGTGGACGAAAGTGGTATCGAAGAATTTTACGTTGATAGGCAACGCGGACGAGCGCGAGATTCGTCAGGTGGCGGCTCGTCTCGAACAGTTCCGCGAGGTCTTCTCGCGTCTTTCTGGAAATCAAGGCGCGCTCGCAAGCGTGCCGACGACCGTCATAGTCTTCAGAACTGAAGAGGCATTCAGGCCATACAAGCCGCTCTACAGGGGACGGCCTTCGGACGCCGCAGGCTTCTTTCAATCCGGCTCGGACACAAACTACATCACGCTTTCAACCGAGCACCGCGCGGGCGAAGCTTACCGAATTATCTTTCACGAATACGTACACCTTCTAGTCAACGACAGAATGGGCGACGTGCCCGTGTGGTTCAACGAGGGGCTGGCAGAGTATTACAGCACCGTTGGAGCGAGCGAAGACGGCGCGCGCGTGTGGTTGGGTTTTCCAGTGCGCAGCCACCTTGCCACCTTGCGCGACACTGGCCTCATCCCCTTGCGAACGCTCTTCTCCGTAGAGCAGGATTCGCCCTACTACAACGAGCGCGACAAGAACGGAATTTTTTATGCGGAGTCGTGGGCGCTGGTTCATTACCTGCTTCAAGCGAATGATGGCGCGCGTGCCTCCGAGCTTTATCGCTTCATAGAGTTGCTCGGCGCGGGCAAGCCGCAGGGTGAAGCGTTCACCGAAGCATTCGGGACAGATGTTGAGACGCTTGAAAAGGAGTTGGCTGAATATGTGCGTCGCGCTTCTTACACGTCTCGCGCGGTGACGTTTCCGAGCAGGGTGGAATTTGACGCGGGCGCGCGTGGCGGGGCTATAACGGAATCGGAGGCGCTTGCGCACCTGGGCGATCTGCTGCTTCATCTCAAACGCTTGGATGACGCGGACGCGCGATTGCAGGAGGCGTTGAGGCTAGACCCACATTCGGCGCTCGCTCACTGCGCACTCGGACTCGTGCGCGCAAAACAGAAACGTTACTCTGAGGCGCGCGCGCATTTGAAGCTGGCCGTCACAGAGAATCCCGATGATTACCTGCTGCATTACAAGTATGCCTACGCGGTGAGCCGCGAGGGAATGGACGAAGAGCAGACTGCGTACAGCTACACTACGGACGACGCGGAACTGATGCGCGCTGAATTGCGCCGCGCTATGGAACTCAGGCCGGATTTCCCGGAATCATACCACCTGCTGGCGTTCGTCAACCTTGTGCGCGACGAGCAACTGGACGAATCCTTCACGCTCATACGCCGCGCCATAGAGCTTTCGCCCGGACGCGAGGAACTGGAACTTGTGCTGGCGCAGCTTCACATGCGCAAACGCGACTGGACGAGCGCACGCGCCGTCTTAGAGCCAATCGCGGGGGGCGCAGCCAGTAGACAGGTACGAGAGCGCGCCGTGGCGCTGCTGAATACAATCAGGAACATGGAAAATTATCTGGCACAGTTGCAAAGGACTGCGGACGAAGAGAGGGCGCACGCAACTCAGAACGAAAGCCCTGCGGAGCACGACGCAGTAGCGGAGGCGACGGGCTTGCCTGTGGAGCTAGTCAGAGGACTCAGACATGCTGAAGATGGCGAGGCTCAGATGCGCGGGCTGCTGGTGAAAATAGATTGCGCGCAGTCGGCGCAGGGCGTCATCATCGTTGTTCAGACAGGGGGGCGCACACTCAAACTTCACAGCGACGAGTTGCGCCACATACGATTTACGACCTACACAACGGAAGTGCGCGGCATCATGACCTGCGGCGGACGTAATCCCGCCAACGATGTCTTCATCACCTATCGCCCCGCGCCCAACTCGCATCTCAGCACGGAAGGCGAAGTCGTCGCCATAGAGTTTCTTCCCAGAGAGATTTCGCTGAATTAAGAGACGATGTGAATCAAGGGTAGAAGAGAGATTAGCTGTATTAGTTTTCTTTGCGCTCCTTCGCGTCTTACTCTTAGCGTGCCTTTGCGGTTAAACTCTAATTTCAACACAGTGCGGAGAAACGTCTTTATGAAACGGCTCAAACTATCGCTCAGCGCAATCCTGTTTCTGTTAGCAATCGCTCCGCTCTTTCCCGCTTCGGCAAGGGATACGTGGACGAGCGTGCGCTCGAAGAACTTTTATCTGGTGGGCAATGCGAGCGACAGCGACGTACGAAAAGTCGCAACCAGACTTGAACAGTTCCGCGACGTGTTCCTGCGCCTCTTCACGCAGGCGCAGCTTAATTCGACCACGCCCACAACCGTCATCGTCTTCAAAAGCGATAGCTCGTTCAAGCCATTCAAGCCCGGCCCCAACATCGCGGGCTACTTTCAGGCGGGGCCGGACGTGAACTACATTGCGCTCACCA
>DATHJK010000589.1:0-3645 GCA_035316225.1 Pyrinomonadaceae bacterium | reverse complement strand
GCCCCGGCATCATGGAGGCTGCAAACCGTGGCGCGTTTGAAGCGGGCGGCATCTCCATAGGCTGCAACATAGAGCTTCCTATGGAGCAGAAGCCGAACCCTTATTTGACGACCTACCTGAAGTTCAAATACTTCTTCGTGCGCAAGACGATGTTCGTCAAGTACAGTAATGCTTTCATCATCTTCCCCGGCGGCTTCGGCACTCTGGATGAGCTATACGAGGCGCTCACGCTTATTCAGACAAAGAAGATTAGAGATTTCCCTGTCATACTCTTCGACAAAAAATTCTGGGGCGGGATGCTGGAATGGATTAAGGACATACTGCTTGCCGAGAAGAAGATTGCAGAAAATGACCTGCGCCTTCTTCACCTGACGGACTCGCCGGAAGAAGTGGTCGAGATAGTCGTCCACAGTCAAAGCTCTTTGCGCAAGATCGAACAGGACATCTCGGATGATTTGAGAATCAGCACGTGAGATAATTTATTCTTTGACTTATAACGGGTTGCGATTGCGCGTAACACAGGTCAACACGCAATTGACTCAACCCATTTCATCCCTCATCGCTGCCGCCCTCATCCCTACTCTCAGGCGGTACTGACCTGTATGCTCCAGATTCAGGAATCTAACTTGGATTCGTGGCGGCGGCATCGCCCTGCGGCTCTTGCGAAGAGGCATGTTTGGGGTGCAGGACATTTGCTGTGAGCCATTCCAGGTAAGGAGCGGAGACGGCTGTAATGGGCAGCGCTATTATTTCTGGAGTTTCGTAAGAATGAAGAGCGCGCACTTCGCTTTCAAGCATCTCGAAATTAGCGCGCGTGGTTTTGGCAAGAAGCAGGTGCTCAGGCGCTCGCTCTATTGCGCCCTGCCAGCGATAAATTGATTCCATCTCAGGTAGAATCTGCACGCACGCGGCCAGGTGCGCGCCCACAAGCATCTCCGCAAGACGCGCAGCCTCTTCACGGCTCGCCGCCGTCATCAGAACCATAATCGCTTCACTCTCGGCGCTCATCCTTCGTCCGGCTCTACCTCTTGATCCTCTTCAAGCAATGTACCCGTTAGCGGAGTCGTATCATTGCCGAAGAAGGCTGTGTAAATTTCCAGTGCGCGGTCATAATCGCGCTCGTCAACCAGAACCCGCGCGCCCGGCGATGTGGAGGATAGCAGAGGTGAGAAGGCGTCCATGCCGCCCGACTGGACAGCAGCGCGTATGCCGTTCTGCTGAAGTATATCGCCAACCATTTCGGCCTCGGCGGGCGAGCCTATGTTGTGAAGAGGCACGAACCGCGCCTCGCTGCTGTCATGCACAGCCGTTTCCGGCGTCAGACGCTCGACCAGATCCGCGTCGTCATCAGGACAACGCTCTATACCCTTTTCGTATTCCGATTCGCAAACGGGACAGAACATAGATACTCCAAAGTAATAAGTGATGAGTGACGAGTGATAAGAGTTTAGCTCAACAACCGGCGCTTGTCACTTATCACTGCTTTATTGCGCTGGCCGCGCGCTCGAACAGAATCTCCTCGAAATTTGTCATGCGCTTGAACGCGCGGAAGCGGTCGTTGATCTCTTGATAAGTCAATCGTCGCACACGGTCTGTTCCGAACTCTTCGACGTTGAACGAGGCCATCACCGAGCCGAAGATCATTGCGCGGCGCATCGCAGGCTCATCAATCACGGGCTGGCTTGAAAGATAGCCCATGAAACCACCGGCGAACGTGTCGCCCGCTCCCGTCGGATCGAACACGGATTCCAGCGGGTAGGCTGGAATCGCAAAGTAGCTGTCAGATGTAAAGAGCGCAGCGCCATATTCACCGCGCTTTACAATCAGAGCTTTCGGCCCCATGCCGAGGACTTTATGCGCGGCGCGAATCAGATTCGGCTCGTCAACCAGTTGGCGCGCCTCTGCGTCGTTGATAATCACCACATCAACGCCCTTGATGGTTTCCAGTAGCGAATCTCGCGTAGTGCTTATCCACAGATTCATAGTGTCGAGCGCGACCAGTTCTGCTCCCTTGATCTGGCCGCGAACTTCGCGCTGCAAGTCAGGCTGAATGTTGCCCAGAAAAACAAGGCGGCAGCCTTTGGATTCATCCGAGAGCTTGGGCTTGAAATCTGCGAAGACGTTCAACTGCGTATCCAGTGTGTGCGCCGTGTTCAGGTCATAATCGTACCGGCCACGCCAGAGGAAAGTCTTTCCGCCTTCAACGCGCTCCAGATCATCCGTATTGATGTTATGCTCGGCGAAAACTTTTCCATCCTCTTCACCGAAATCGCCGCCGACCACGCCCACGATGCGCACATCAGTAAAATAACTGGCAGATAGAGAGAAGTGGCTGGCCGAACCGCCCAGCATCTTATCGCGTTTACCGAACGGCGTCTCAACAGCGTCGAAAGCCACAGACCCGACCACGAGCAAGGACATAAATTTTAAGTGCTCCTGTGAATGAAATGAAGAAGACAGTAGCCAGTAGCCAGCACGGAAGAGGTCTGGTAGCTTTCCAGATTGAATTGGATTGCTCAACCTCAAACGCTCAGTAATTCAATCTACTGATTGCCGGTAGCTGCTTACTGGCTGCTGGTTGTTACCGGCCCGCCTATCGACTGAAGATCGGACTCCGCTTGTTTGCGAAATTGGCTTTCCGGGAAATCGTGTATGAGTTTCGTCAAATATTCGCGCGCCGTGTCATGGTATTTTCCAAGCATGTTGTCGGGCACGGACTGCTTGCCCTTCTTCTGCGAAAGAAGAAGACTGCTCTCGCCTGCGATGAAGAGAACTTCGTCCATGTGAGCGAAGCCGGGGTTACCGGCCATTATCTCTTCGCACCTATCAAGCGAAGCCTTGTAGGCTTTCCTCAACTTGAAATACTGCCGCGCGACATCCAGATTATGCCTGGAGTCCGCCTCAACATCAGGCTCGCGCTGCGTAGAAGGATCAGGCCCCCTACTCGCTCTTCCTTGAGCATTAACGGCAAGCGACATCAGGCAAACCGACAACAGAACACTACCCATGATTACAAGCTTTTTCATAAATACCTCCGAAATAGAGTGATGAATGCAGAGTGCAGAGTGATGAATTAAAACAAGAACTTTTATCTTATTCATCATTCTGCACTCTGCATTCATCACTTGTATTTCCCTATGATTGCTTCCAGATTCTTCGCAGTCTCTTCAGGCCAGAGGTCTGGCTGAGTGAAGATTGCGCTTCGGAGCGCGTGGCCGCAGCCGCAGCCGCGCGGCTTGCTGCTCAGGTTCTTTACGGCTTCGCGCATGATTATCTGTGCGTTTCGAACATTCTTGTTCAGGCACTCTATAACTGTTTCGACCGTCACGGCGTCGTGCCCTTCATGCCAGCAGTCGTAGTCTGTGACGAGCGCGAGCGTCGCGTAGCAAATCTCTGCCTCGCGCGCGAGCTTAGCCTCCTGCAAGTTGGTCATGCCGATAACATCCATGCCCCACGAGCGATAGACGTTTGATTCCGCTTTCGTGGAAAAGGCTGGCCCCTCCATGCAGATATAAGTCCCGCCTCTGTGCGTCTTCACGTCCGCAGCTTTGCAGGATTCTTCCAGTACGTCGCCGAGTTCCCCGCAAACAGGATGAGCGAAAGCGACGTGCGCTACGATTCCTTCGCCGAAGAAAGTTGATTCGC
>DATHJK010000588.1:0-7009 GCA_035316225.1 Pyrinomonadaceae bacterium | reverse complement strand
CCGAATTCTCCAACGATTCTCTTCAACCCCTCTGAGCCGGGCGCAACAACCTCGCGCGCCGTCTGATCTGCGTCTAGGACATGGCAGCCGAGTTCAGTTAGCGCGTCGGCCACGAAAGATTTACCAACTGCGATTGAGCCTGTCAGTCCCACTCTCAGCATAGTTTTCAAAACTCAGACATCGCTGGCAAGGCCAACGGATTAATCTGTCTCAAGCCCTCGTCGCTCAATTCCTGCCTGAAGCGTGTTCTTCATCAACATTGCTACCGTGAGCAATCCAACGCCGCCGGGCACGGGCGTTCGCCACCCTGCAACTTTGTCTGCTTCCGACGGATGCACGTCGCCCACAAGAGTGTAGCCGCGCTTTCTTATAGTCTCAATTCGTTTCCGGGCTTCAGCGCCGAAAAGCTCGCGCGCCTGCGCTTCATCCGTTATTTTGTTAATGCCCACGTCAACGACCGCAGCTCCCGGCTTGATATGCTCCCCTCTTATAAGGGCTGGACGACCGATTGCGGCGACAAGTATATCTGCCTCGCGTGTCACGGCTGCAAGATCGCGCGTGCGCGAATGGCAGATGGTAACGGTTGCGTCTCTTTGAAGAAGAAGCTGCGCTAGGGGGCGGCCAACGATGTGGCTGCGCCCGACCACGCAAGCGTGCGCGCCACGGATTGCTATCTTGTTTCTCTCCAAAATCTCTATGACGCCCGCTGGCGTGCATGGCACGAGCGCCTGCTGTCCCAGCGAGAGCTTGCCTACGTTCACAGGATGAAACCCGTCAACGTCCTTCGCAGGATCAACAGCCCAGAGCATGCGATGCTCGTCAATCTGTTCAGGCAATGGAAGCTGAACCAGAATTCCATCAACATCATCGCGCCTGTTAAGACTTTCAACCAGAGCGAGCAGCTCTTCGGTTGAAGTTTCAGCAGGAAGAGCGTGATGCTCGGATAGCAGACCGATCTCTTGCGAAGTTCTAACTTTATTCCCGACATACACAGCCGATGCCGGATCATCCCCGACACGAACCGCCGCCAGACACAATCGCACGCCATGCCTTTCGGCAAGCAGCGCGACTCTCTCGCGCACGTTGCGCTTTATCTCTTCGGCAACAGGCGCTCCATCCAGAATACGCGCCCGCCGCGTTTCTTCTTTGGTCAACTCAACGCTTTCTGGCATTATAGGAATTGTGGACTCTTATTCAGCTTTTTCATAAAAGCTCAAGAGCGATGGTAGAACGAATGCCTGTGCAATCATACCGGCTCAAGGTTACACCTATTCGCGCCGAAGTTAATAGCGCGCCGTCTTTATGAGGAATCTTTTTTTTAAATCTCTACCTGCTATATTTCTGCTCCTCTTTTTCCTGTCGAATACCGCGCTCGGACAATCACCGACGGAGAGGCAGCAGAAGATTCGCGCGCAGGTTGAGCAGGGCGACACCACAGGCGCTATTCAATCTCTACAGGAATTTCGCACAGTAGACCCAACTCTTTTTGCGCTGAATAACTACGATTACCTGCTCGCGCGACTTTCAGAGCGACGCGGCGACACGGGCGCGGCTCAAACAAATTACCGGGCGATTATAGCGCGACGCTCAATCCTGGCTCAGTATGCTCTATGGCATCTTGCACAACTCGCGCGCACGACGGGCAATCTGGTACTTGAGCGACAGCACCTGAGTCAGCTAACGATGCTCGCGCCGACGAGTTTGTTGCGCGAAGCCGTTCAGCATCGTCTGGCAGAGAGCTTCTACGAGAGCGGCGACTTCGCGTCCGCAATTTCGATGCTGAAGCCTCGCGCCGCACCCGGCGGCAATCCGTCAGCACGTGAAGCTCTCGCGCTTATCGGGCAGGCATACATGCGCAGTGGGCAAAAAGAGGCCGCACGCGAAATCTTCAACCAACTTATCACGCAGCTACCCGTAGCTTCGGAGCCTGACGATTTTGCGCTCGCAGCGGTCAGAGGGCTGGATGCTCTTGACGGAGGGAGCGAGCAGAATGCGCCGCAGCTTTCCGAGAGCGAGCACATGCGCCGCGCTTTCATCTACCACTTCAACCGGGATTTCGCTGGCGCTCGCCGTCACTACGCCGCACTGGTTGAGCATTACCCGCAGAGCGCGTTACTCGCGGACGCGCTCTATCAGACCGGGCGCAGTCTCTTTCAGGAAGGACATTATGAAGAATCCCTTCCATACTTTCAGCGCGTAACGAACCAGTTTCCTCAAAGCGTTTCGGCGCGTGACGCATTAAGCTCTCAAGCCTCAGCCTACGCGCGTTTGAAGCGCACGGATGAAGCTGTGGCCACTCTCAAACGTTTCATCGAACTTTACGCGGATGCGCCGAACCCTGAGCGCAATTATCTCAACATCGTTGACCTGCTGCGCGACGCAGGGCGCGACGACGAAGCATTGCAGTGGATAGGGCAGACGCGCGCAAAGTTCAAAGGACAGTTGGGCGAAGCGCTCGCAATTTTCTCCGCTGCAAAACTACATATTGCAAGGAATGAATGGGCTGCGGCCATAACCGATTTGAATGAGCTAAGCACTCAGCGCGACTTGGGGGGCGTGCGTGTGCCGGGCGGCACGTCGCTGACCGAGATCGCTTTTCTGAAAGCTTTCGCGCTCGAACAGTCCGGGCGCTTTGAGGAAGCAATTGACGGCTACCTTGCAATCCCCGATGGCCGCAACGAGTATTACGGAGGTCGTGCAACCGTGCGGCTTCGCGCTCTGAATTTGAACGAGCGCGCACGCGCCGCTCTTCTTTCACGCCTTGAAAATTTTCGTAGAGAAGCACGCGATTCAATCTCTGCTAACCAGGCCGAGAATGCTCGCCGCGCCGCTCAGAGCGCTTTGAGGCTAACAGAAGATGCGAGCATTACAAGTGAGATGCTGGACATAGCTCGCAGAGCTTATTCCGTGCTTCCCTCCTACAGGCTAAAAATCAGCGCTTCCCTCTTGCCAGCCGGAAGAACCAATTTAATCATGAGTGATTCGGCTGGAGTAATCAGAAATCCAACGCGCGCTGCACTCGCGGATGAGCTTCTTTTTCTTGGTTTATACGACGAAGGCACCCCTGAGCTTGCATCTGCATGGAGAACCATCAGATATGGAAATGAAGTTCAGCAGGCAGGTTCGCCAAACTCCCCGACGGCGAGCGACGAGAATATACAGACAAGAAATAATCAGAGCCGGACACCGCCACGCTCTATGACCACGCCTGATCAGGCATACACGCTCGCAGTATTTTACAAGCGTGGTGATGACGCATTCAGGGCAATAGCCTACGCCGAGCCGCTCTGGAAAAGAGTGCCCAACGATTTTCTGCTTGAGCTTGCGCCGCGCGAAGCGGTCGAACTGCTTTACCCCGCGCCTTATCGTGACGCGCTTCTCGCCGCAGCGCCGCAGCGAGGCGTTGATCCGCGCTTCATACTCTCAATCGCGCGACAGGAATCCAGATTTCGCCCGGACATAAAATCCGCAGCCGCAGCGCGCGGACTGCTTCAATTCATTCCTTCAACCGCGAGCAATATTGCAGAGCAGCTTAACTTCAAAAATTTTCAGCAGGACGATCTATACGACCCGCGCATCTCTATACTTTTCGGCGCGCAGTACATGGGCAATCTGTTCCGCCAGTTTCCGCAGATGCCTCAGGCCGTTGCCGCCTCCTATAACGGCGGCGAGGATAACGTATCCCGCTGGGTTGCGCGTGCGCGCTCCGATGACGCGGACAGGTACGTGGCCGAGATAGGATTCACGCAATCCAAAGATTACATCTACAAAGTTTTGAGCAGCTACAGAGTCTATCAATCGCTCTACACTGAACAACTACAGAGGCGCTGATTCTGAAAATATGATCTACGGCGAAAAGAACAAGAGTCTAAGTGATGATGGTTTTAAGTCAGTACAGCCTGCTTAAGCCGGGCGGGGAGTAAAAGGGATGAGGGATGAGGGCGAAGGGATGAATAAGAATGTAGTGAACAAGTCAATATGCAATTCATTCAACCCATTTCATCCCTCATCCCTCATCCCTCATCCCTTCTCTCACCCACCCGCTACCGCAGGCGGTACTGACTCCAAACTTCGTGCGCTTGTTTTCGCTTTACTCTGTATCGTGCTCTCTCTCTCCTTCTCATGCAAGCCCAAGCAGGCCGCCACGCAGCAGCGTTACGAGTTGAAAGGCAAGGTGGTCTCCGTGGACAAATCTCATCATGAGATTACGATTGCTCATGATGAGATAAAGGGTTACATGCCTGCTATGGTGATGCCTTACAAGTTGAGGGACGAGCAGATGCTGGACATCCTTCAGCCCAATGATCAAATCTCGGCCACACTCGTGGTCAGCAACGAATCGTCATGGCTTGAAGATGTAGTTAGCTCGCGTGCGAGCGCAGACAATTCCTACAACGAGCTTTCACAGGGAATGCTTGAAGCTCGACCCGGCGATGTGTTGCCGGACTTCAAGCTCGTCAATCAGGATGGCAAGCCCGTTCATCTTCATCAATATCAAGGCAAGATTCTGCTTCTAACTTTCATCTACACGCGCTGCCCGCTGCCTGATTACTGCACGCGCATGACTACGAATTTTCACGCCGTAGACCAGGAGCTACAACGGGACGCCGAGCTTTACAATCGAACGCACCTGTTGAGCATCAGCTTTGACCCTGATTACGACACGCCGCAGGTATTGCGCAGCTACGGCTCGTCGCACACAGAGCAATATCGGAACGAGACCTTCAAGCACTGGGAATTTTTGACGGGAAAGACGGACGAGATTAAATCAATAGCGCAATTCTTCGGCCTCACCTACTTTCCCGATGAGGGTCAGATAGTCCACTCGCTGCGCACAGCTTTAATCGGTACGGACGGCAAGGTTGTGAAGATTTATCGCGGGAACGAATGGAAGCCCGAAGATATTGTCAACGACGTTCGCACCCTCTCGCAAGGACAGCAGCCGTCGTAAAGGAGCATGAATTGATATTCGGTCGAAAGAGCTTGTGCGCCTGCTACATATCTCTACTCATCCTCGCCGTCTCCTGCCAGAACAAGCCAGCGAGCCAGCCGAGCAATGTGCATCGCGGCGTAGGCACAGTCGTGCGCGTTGATGTTCAGAACAAAGTGGTTGAATTAAATCACGAAGAGATTCCCAACTACATGCCAGCGATGCAGATGGAGTATCACGTGAGAGACGGGGCAATTCTGAGTTCGCTAAAGGCGGGTGACAAAGTTGAGTTCACTATTGAAGAGAATAACGGCATAGAGATAATTACCGCGATCAAGAAGCTTTAGAGAATACGTAGATTGCAGAGAGAAGAAATTATTTTGAAACTTCAATTCGAAATTATGAAATTCTCTTTGCTATCTCTTTTGACCTAATTGATTTTCAATTCTCAGGCTTTTAGCTTTCTTATCTCCTCAGTCAATACAGGCACTACCTCAAAGAGATCGCCAACGATGCCGTAATCCGCGATGTCGAAAATTGGCGCTTCCGCATCTTTGTTGATTGCCACAATCGTGCCGGAATTTTTCATGCCCACAAGATGCTGAATTGCGCCTGAGATTCCGAGCGCAATGTAGAGCTTCGGTGCGACCGTCTGCCCGGAAGAGCCTATCTGGCGATCTATGGGGAGCCACTCGGCATCGCAGATAGGACGCGATGCAGCCAGATCGCCGCCAAGAACTTCCGCGAGTTTTTCCGCGAGCGCAATGTTCTCTTTGCTCTTGATTCCGCGCCCGACGGCTACTATGACATCCGCTTTTGTCAGATCAACTGCCTGCTTGACCTCCTGGAACGGCGCTTCCGGCTTCATACGTACTTCGCCAACTTCGACCTGCAAAGTCTCGACCTGCGCGCCAGCGCCCTTAGCGGCCTGATCCGCGCGATAAGCGCCGGACTGAAACGTTGCGAACGTTGGAGGCTCGCCTTCAGACACAACATCAGCGTCCATCTTGCCCAGAAAAAGTCTACGTGTGAAAGTGACTTTACCGTCTGCGACCTTCATGCGAATGCAGTCGCTGATTAAGCCTTTATGAAACCGCGCAGCAAGTTTCGGCGCATAGTCGCGCACAAGATAAGTGTGCGGCATGACGACGTACTGCGGGTCAAGCTGGCGAACCACGCGCTCCATCGCATCCGTGTACCCGTCCGGCGTGTAGTTTTTTAATTTCTCATTCTCAGCGTAAATGACCCTGGCGACTTCGTACCCCGCGAGTTCTTCCGCGAGATTGCCTGCGCCCGAACCGAGCAGCACAGCCGTCACAGCTTGCTGCAAATCTCGTCCAAGATGCTGCGCCGCCGCAACAGCCTCGAAAGAAGTTTTATTGAATTGCCCGTCTCGGTGTTCTATGAAAACTAAAATCCCGTTACTCATCATTCCCTCAGTAATGAGTGATGAGATAAGAACAGGTTTTTCTTATCACTCATCACTTATCACTTATCACTTATCACTGCTTTTATATAATTCTCGCTTCGCTGCGAAGTTTCTCCGCAAGCGCGACGGCCCCGGCTTTTGCATCGCCATTACCGAGAAACTGCGTCTGTTTCTGCTTCTCAGGCAGGTAAATTCTTTCTATGCGTTGATGAGGTGTGAGCGTCGCGGCTTCGCCTGCGGGCATGACCTCTTTGATCTCCTTTTTCTTCGCGGCCATGATGCCTTTCAAGGTGGCGTAGCGAATCTGGCTGATGCCTGATTGGATTGTGAGAAGCGCGGGGCGAGGCATCGTGTACCATTGATACCAGCCGCTCTCAAGCTCGCGCTTGACGCGAAGCTGCTCGCCTGAAGCGTCCAGTTCAATCACGATGGTCGCATGCGGCAGGCCGAGTATGTCTGCCATGATTACGCCCGTCTGCGCGTAGCCGTAATCATCCGACTGCAAGCCTGTCATGATTAAATCCGGCTGCTCGCCGCGAACAGCTTCCGCCAGAACGCTCGCTGCCGAATAAGGCGAGAACTGGTTGAGGTCGTCAACGACCACGTGAATGGCGCGATCTGCTCCGCGCGCTAGGGCATCTTTAATAACG
>DATHJK010000587.1:0-15601 GCA_035316225.1 Pyrinomonadaceae bacterium | reverse complement strand
CGCCGTTGAAAGGGATAATGTTATTGGGGGCGATGCTCCAGTGCTTTCCGAGAGTTTCTGCGAAGAGTATTTGGGCTGCGTTGAGATTTGCGTAAGGCGTGCCCGTTCGGAGTTCAACGTGGCGCTTTGTGCCTAAAGTGTTTGGCTCGATGCGTGACATGAGTAGCCTCTACTTGATCCTTTCCGCTGGCCGGAAATCGGAATCCTTCAAAATTTCTTCAGCCTCTTCATCGGTTAATTCATCTACCTGCATGATGAGTGCTTCTTCAATCGGCAATGCTAGTTGAGCGATGGTCGGATGCTGGAACAGGTCGCGTACAGACAGTTCGATTTCCAAAGTGTGCCGCACCTGCGAAACAAGCTGCGTAGCGGACAAAGAGTTGCCGCCAAGCTCAAAGAAGTTGTCGTGGATGCTGATGCGTTTGACGCCCAGCACTTTAGACCAGATGCGCGCCAGTATCTCTTCCGTCATTGTGCTCGGCGCGACGAAAGCATTTTCAATCTCCGGTCGCGTCCTTTGCGGCGCGGGCAGCGCGCGGTAATCCACTTTGCCGTTAATCGTCAGAGGAAATTGTTCCAGACTGACGAAGAGAGAGGGAATCATGTGCTCCGGCAAACGCTCTTTGAGAAACTGCCGCAATTGGCTAGCGCCCGGCACATCCTCGCCGCTCGCTCCTACCACATAAGCTACCAACTGCTTCTCTCCATCCTCGTCGGCGCGAGCGACTACTAACGCATCCCGCACCGCCAAGTGGCTGGCAAGCGCTGACTCGATTTCACCGGGTTCGATGCGGAATCCGCGCACCTTCACCTGATTATCAATACGACCGAGAAATTCGATGTCGCCGTTTGGCAGGTAACGCGCAAGATCGCCGGTTTTGTAGAGTCGCTCGCCAGGCTTTTGACTGAAAGGGTGCGGGATGAAGCTGCGGGCTGTCTGCTCGGCGCTATTGAGATAGCCTCGCGCCAGTCCATCGCCTCCTATGTGCAGGTGGCCTACCGCGCCGGTCGCTACGGGCTGCAAATTGGTATCGAGGATGTATACTTGTGTGTTGGCGATAGGGCGACCGATAGGCACCGTGCGATTGAACTCGACCGTCTCGTTCATACGGTGGCAGCAAGCAAAAGTCGTGCTCTCGGTCGGGCCGTAGCCGTTGATGAGCGTGCAATCCTGCACCTCGCGCAAGAACCGCCGGACGTGCGAGACGGAGAGGACATCGCCTCCGGCGAGCATCTGCCGCAGCCCGCGCAAATCTTCGAGCCGCTCGTCCACCATCAAATGAAAGAGTCCCGCCGTCAGCCACAGGACAGTCACTCGATGACGTTTCAACGCTTGGCCCAGTTCTTCCAACGTCGGCAGACCAGGAGGCATGACGACAAGGCGTGCGCCGTTCAAGAGGCTGCCCCAGATTTCAAACGTCGAGGCGTCGAACGCCAGAGACGCAAACTGCAAAAAGATTTCCTCCGCATCCATGCGTGCATACTCATTCCCCCTGACCAGACGAACGACGCCGCGATGAGTGGTCTCGACACCCTTCGGCCTACCCGTAGAACCGGAAGTGTAGGTGATGTAAGCGAGATTATCAGCGTAAATTTCGCTCTCAGGATTTTCAACGCTCTCGGCGCTAAGCCTGTCCCAGGCTTCATCAAGACAGATGACCTCTGCTTTAGCAGGAGGTAGACGCGGCAAGAGGAGGCGCTGAGAGAGCAGCACGCGGACTCCGGCATCTTCGAGCATGAAGGCTAGACGGTCCTGCGGGTATTCAGCATCGAGCGGCACGTATGCGCCGCCAGCTTTGAGCACACCGAGCAGGCTTACTATCATCTCCGGCGAGCGCTCCATCATAATGCCGACTGCGCTCTCGGCGCGGACGCCCAGCGCGCGCAGGTAGTGCGCCAACTGGTTCGCGCGGCGGTTCAATTCCGCGTAGGTCAACTGCTGATCTTCAAACTCCAGCGCCACTGCATCCGGCGTAATCTCAACCTGCTCTTCAAACAGTTGATGAAGAGATTTCTCATCCGGGTATGGCCTCTCGGTTGAGTTCCACTCTTCCAGCACGCGCCGCCGCTCGGTAGCGGTGAGCAGGGGCAGGTAGCCTACGCGCGTGTCGGGGTCGGCGATGATGGCTTCGACCATGCACCTGAAATGTTCGAGCGTGCGTTCGATGGTCGCCACGTCGAACAGGTCTGTGTTGAATTCGATGATGACTTCGAGCGAATCGGTTAAGTCCGTTAGCGCCAGCGTCATGTCGAAACGCGAATGGCCGTTGTCACAAGAGATAGGCGTAAGCGTGAAGCCCGCCTCCTGCGCGTCCGATTTCATCGCAAAGTCCAGATAGATGTAGGCCACCTGAAAGAGCGGATTACGGCTCGGATCAGCTTTGGGCTTTAGCTCCTTAATCAGCCTGCCAAAAGGAAACTCGCCGTGCGCGAAGTCACCTGTGACGCCCGCTTTTTCGCGCCGCAAGACCTCACGAAAAGTCGGATTGCCGGAAAAATTCGTGCGCATCACCAGCATGTTCAGGAAGTAGCCGATCAGTCCGAGCATTTCAGGGCGATTGCGATTGGCGAGGGCCGTGCCGACGAGAATGTCCTCCTGATTAGTATAGCGGTAGAGAAGCGTTTTGAAGGCCGCCAGACAGGTCATGAACATCGTGGCGTGTTCCTGCCTGCTCAAAGCTCTGAGACTATCCAGAATGTGCTTCGGAAACACTGTCGAGCGACGCGCGCCTTTGAAAGTTTGAATGGGAGGGCGCGGTCGGTCTGTCGGCAATTCGAGAACGTGCGGAATCCCGTCAAGTTGTTTTCGCCAGTATGCAACCTGCTCTTCCAGCGCTTCGCCTTGCAGCCACTCTCTCTGCCACTCTGCGAAGTCGGCATATTGAACGGGAAGTTCCGGTAGAGGCGAAGGCTTGCCTTCAGCGAAAGCCGTGTAAAGCGCAGCCAGTTCGACCTCTATGATGTCGGCTGACCATCGGTCTATCACACTATGATGCACCGTGTAATGCAGGATGTGTTCGTCGTCGGCGATTCGAATGAGACCAAAGCGCGCAAGCGGTCCTCGTGCCAGATCGAAAGGCTCTGACGTACTCTCGTTGAGCAATCTCGTCACTTCGCGCTCACGCACATCCGCCGGCACGGCGCGCAAATCAATCAGTTCCAGGGGAATGAACAGGGACGCAGAGATGACCTGTCTGGGTTCGCCGTCAATCGCAGTAAACGTTGTCCGCAAAACTTCGTGGCGGCGAACAATCTCGTTGAGCGCCCGCTCCATCAACCGAGCATCAAGATGACCTTTGAGACTGGATACGGAGAAGATGTTGTAAGCGGGATTGCCCGGCTCCATCTGGTCTACAATCCAGATGCGCTCCTGATCGAAAGATAGCCGACAATAGTTCTGCTGCTTTCTTCGCGGAATCACTTGAGACTGCGGGGCGCTCAACCCACGCTTCTTGAGCTTCGCATCAAAAAGAGCGCGCTGCTCAGGCGAGAGGGCTGTAATGCGTTCTGTGAGATCGCTCATGATTTTCTTTCCGCGTCAGACCATTATCTCCTTACAGCCAAATAATCGCTCCGACTCGATTCCACGTCTTCTACACTCCGCAACCAATTTATCCGACTCGGTGATAGGGCGCGACTCCGCCGTGTACTGAATGGACGTAAGGTAAGTCAGCCAGGGTTCTTGCCCCATCGCATAGATGTAAACCTGCTTGGGGCGCAGACAGTCAATGATGCCCATCCCTTTGCGGTAATCCGACCCGTTTAGCCTTCTGGACTGATCCTGCCTGCGCGCCAACGGTTTGGTCAACAGTGGGCCGTAGAGCCATGAGAGCGGCCCGCCATCACATTCCATTCCCAGGAAAACAACATCCACATCTCCCGTCAGCCGGTAGATGTGTTCGTAAAGACGTGGCTCGATATTGTTTGAATCGGCAGCGCACAGGATTGACTTGCCTTTCAGATTAATCAGATGAGCGATTGTCGTTCTGATATTCAGGTCAGCATGCTCGCCCAGGAAAGGCAGACCGACCAGAGAGCCGCCCTCTATCTCGATTGACTCCATCTCGTCAATCTCCCGAACTCGCGGGAAACCTATGTTCTGCAAGATTAACTTCAAAGACGGGTCAGCCAAACTTCCGCCGTTACTTTTCGGCACGATGACGTTTTTAATCTTATGACGAAGCTGCAAGAGCGTCTCGAACATGCAGTGATCCTGATGATTGTGTGTGATTAAAACGTAGTCAATTGTTTCGGGCAAATCAGCGTAGGTATAACGATGGATGCCACCGTTGCTTTCATAACTGACCAGCGGATCAAGCATGATGTTGAGTTCTCTGGTCTGAATCAGTAGAGAGGCATGTCCGAAATAACGAACTCTCACAGCATCGCCCGTATATCTCTCAAACGGGCGCGGCGCTTCCGTAGTGAAGAACGATGAGAATAGTTCGTCATCGCCGTCTTTCACCCCCAGTAGCTCTCGCGCGTAGCCAATTGGTTGTGGCTCGGATTTCATTTTGAAAAAGGCGTCGAGCTTCCGCGAGCCAAACGGTACGCATAGGTGCAGGTGCTCATTATCCGGTAGCTGCGGAGTCGAGAGCGCAAAAGGCCGTTCATCAGTTCTGCCGCGCGAGAGTGAGATACTCTGTGAAGATAGCGGGTAATACTGACTTTTATAGAGCAGCCCTTCGATGAAACGAATGGAAGGATTATTGTTCAAATCATAAACAAGCTCGACGTAGCCTCTTAAAATATCTGGAACTCTCTCGTAGAGCGGCTCAAGTGAAGACCCATCCGCTTCATTTGCCAGCATCTCGCTCAGACGCTGGATGCTTGCGGCAAACTCCAGAATATGAGCCTGCTCTTTGAGGGTTTTCTCCATCAAAGCCTTGATCTCCTTCACCCTGCTCACGTCGCAAGCGATAAATGGCCCGCCCCGCATCGCCGGATTCCTCAGAGCAGCAGCATGCACCCCCGGAGCGGTAACAAACGATTGCATGATCTTTAGGTGTGAGTTAGCAACGAACATGGCCGATGAGGCTGGCGAAATCAATGACGACCAGGCATACCATTGATTGAACAAAGGCTCTGCCACCACATCTCCCCTTAAGTAGAATCTCTCAACTGGCATGTCAATTCTCCTGTTTAAGCCAGCGCATCAAAACTTACTTCAAATCGGCGTCTAAAATCTGCGACCCTTATAGTGAAGCTTGGCAATAACGAAAACATTGTAATTAGACTGAACTCTACGGCGGCGCTTATGGTCATACCGGCGGCGTCCACGGCGACACCGGTAGCCCGAGCCGTTAATCTCATGATAATAGCGCCACAGCACTGCCTGCGACTAACAGTAGAAGAATCGCTCTCCGTTTATTTATTGTGAGGGTCTCTTTATGGTTCGGGAGTTTACTGTTCTTGTGCATAGACACATCTACAAATATTGTCGGCGGCAGAATAGCTTCGGAAAAGTTGAATGTGGAAGGTTTTCATCACTTCAAATACGCTGCATACAGAAATCAGTACCTATAGTTATTAGAGAGTTAGAGATTCATTCCAACGCTCAACTGTTTAGTCAGAGAAAGCTGATGGCGGAGATGCTCGTCAAGAGAGGCAGGAACCATCAACAGATAGTTAACGATAGGTGAATATTATATGCATCCTGAAAAATCGTCAACGTTAAGATTCTGTAATTATGGCTGCCGCTTAATCGTTTAATTCAACGCGCGACTCCTGCCCGAAGCCTCCAACGGGTTGCGAATGGCCTAACAATTCAGATGTCCGTTCTGTTCAAGGAGCGCTCAGAAATGTGATCAGAAGCAATAGCGGGAAGGTCACAGAGCAGAATTTAGAAAAGGCAGCAAAGCAGATCGTGGCCCAGTTGCGGCAAAGCGTTATGACTAGCCTCTAGCGCACGGTTGCATAGTGCGTTAAAGAATCGGCGTGGCATGCTGGTCAAGCCAGAGAATGGATCATGAATGGAGGTAGCCCAGACAGCCTGATACTCCAGCGCCAGCTTGTATGCCCACGTTAATTCCACCCATCCTTAATACAGCGCGGGCCGAGTTGAACAGTTGCCGAAATCCTATATCTTCAATCACTGTGCTCATTGCTCTATTCGGGTCTACTGTTGCGAGTGTTCCTTTGTCAGTTATTGGAACTGCATGGCCCATTTGTTGCGCTGCCTTCGCAAGCAGAAACGGGTCTACTCCTAAGAGCATCAATGTCCCGGACACGCCAGCGATAACACCAATCCCTATTTCGACAAATGCGCAAGTTCCTTCTATATCTGACTTGCGCAACTCATTGCCTTGGAAACCCGTTGTGATGAACAGTTCTCCCATTGAAGGAAATGCGGCCTCGCTGCCCGCGCCAGTGACAGGCGGAATGTCAATCTGCTTCTTACCTATCTTAGGTATCTTAATTTGGGCGGATAATCCCCCACCAGCGCCGCCGTAGTAGAATTTAACTTCACGTTTAGAGGGGTCG
Source organism: Pyrinomonadaceae bacterium (assembly GCA_035316225.1). Classification (GTDB taxonomy): domain Bacteria; phylum Acidobacteriota; class Blastocatellia; order Pyrinomonadales; family Pyrinomonadaceae; genus 3-1-20CM-3-53-8. The sequence continues at coordinate 9,118 of DATHJK010000587.1, read as the reverse complement.
CTAAGCAGAATCCAGCCGCCAGAAGCTGTTACGTATCCTAACGATAGTGCTGCGCCTTCGCAGGTAACGAACTGCCAAGCGCTCTTTTTCTTAATTCCAGGTAGTAGGTAAATCATTTCATGCCTTCTTAGTCATTGTCGGTTAGAGGTCTCTTCTGAAAGGCGCATCGAGCCTGAGTGAGTCATGCCACAGGATAAGAACAGATAAGATGCTGGCAACTTCAATGCCAGCTAAGAAGCATTGGAATTACAGCTAATGTGAACCAAGTAGTTTTGCGAGATGTCGAAAGTAAGACAGATGTAGGCTGGTTCTGTATACGATTGAGGACTGTATAGAAATTAGAGACGGAAGGCATTAAGGCAAAATATCTGTGGGATTAATGAAAAGCCAGAGAGCAGCCAGGCAGATCGTGTCACAGATTCAGAGCGGGAGCATGGTATGACATGAAAAGAGTGCTATCAAGGTATCGGGTTCAATGAGTTGTTGGGCGGCGCGGTTTAGGTTTAATCGTGCGGCTTCCCTTAGCCGCAATCGCAACTAAAGCTCATCTCGTTTCCGTCCCCAAATTAGGAGCAAATCCGAACCCCGTTAGTATATGTGCGGCCACCAACCCCCGATCATGGGCCAGCCCCCGCGAGCATGACCTGGGAGATGAAATTGCTGCAATCGTCGCCGCCCGCATTGTAGGAGTAGTTCGGAAAATCTGGGTTACGACCTAGCGCCCATTGGGTCGCGTACTGAACCGCCTTTGTCCTATCGAAGAACATCGCTCTCCCTCCCCGCGAAAAAGTTGGATAACATGGGACTAACGCCCGAATTAACCAGCGCCAGCGCCCGAACTGAAGGCGGCGTGGCCTCTTACAAGCCCCGCCGCCCCTTCTCACATTCATTCGGGAACATGAGGCGCGCGTGCTACCTCGACTCAGCACGCGCTAGGCGGGTACGTTCAGCACCCGCCCGAAGTGCCGCGCACTCTACTATTTTTATTCCGCCTGTAAAGCAGAACTTGAAAAGGAAGAGTTTGGTGATTGCCATGATAACCCTTTTAGCGAAGACGCGAGTGTAAAGCTTATCTGCAATGCCTGAGGACTATGCAGGATGAAGCTTGATACTCCGCCGGTATCAACGGTCCGGCGGCTGTCCAGTCACCGCGTTGACGTACTTGGCCCAAGTGTCCGCCATATCCGCACGGTTGTTGCTTCGTGGAGTGCCCACAACTATCTGCGGATCCTCGTTCACGCTGTTGTATAGCAGGTAGTAGGCCTCGCCATCAGGATCGCCGACACCGGTCAGATGAGCCGATTCGTGGACCATCGTCCGGATTCGTTGCTCGTCATTGCCGCCAAAAAATCGCGGGCAGAGGAACACCGGAATACGGTTGCCAACCACAAATGCGGAGCGATTTCCGACTCGCGAATCCGGGAAATGAGCGCGCTCAGTCGGAAGCGTGGGCGACGCGATGCGGTTCCTCATGTCCCCCAGTTCCGAACCGATGTCGTCCATGTCCGGATTGAGATTGTTGAAGATGGCTATCGCCAGATTACGGGCGCGCAGTTGGTTTGCCGTGGCGGGACCTTCCCGGCCTGGAGGTGGCGGTGGCCCGATGCCCACCACTTGCATGAATGCAGAGAACGTCCGCTGGAACCCGCCGATGCGCGCTCGCTCGATCATTTCCGGCATGCGCGCCTCCATATCCGCCATTTCCGTGTCCATTCTGGCAATCGTCATGATGCCGACTATATCGTCCGGCGTCGATTGATATGCCCTGTTGACGATGTTCCGCGTGGTCTTGTAGGCGAGCACGGTCTCCGCGGTGGAAGGACCATAGGTCTGGGAGGAGATGTCATTCCCAAGTAGGAGCGCGTTGTCCAGAATGACCAGCGCCTCCTGTATCTTGCTAACAAAGTCTCCTGCATTCCCGCGCACGACGTGTTGCGCGTTGTCAACCGCGCAGCGTTCCAGTCGGATATTTCCCCTGAATAGTTCTGATCGCAACATTTTTCTTCAATCCTCCTGAGAAAGAAAAGGTGTCATGCCCCATTTCTCGTCCCCCTCTTCTTCTGGCAAGGCCAGAAGTACGTAAACTTCTCGCTGCCCATGAATCACCCACAGCGCGGGTTACAAAGCTTAACGTCAGAGTTGAACGGGCGCGGCGACAACATCCAACCTGCGAATTTATCAATTAAGTTGAGACAGAGGCTTCCCGCGCGTCTGTATGGTTCGTGATGCTTTTACGTATTAACGCTTTACCAAGAAAGATTCATATCATACTAACATAGTAAAAGCGACGAATGCCTTTGGAGACACCTACCGCTCTTTTATTGTCACAGTTAAGGAGAATCGCCCGTTCACTGTCCTCATCCCGGCAACCGAGCTGGACAGATACATTCAGCATCCGCCATTTAAGTGCCGCACATTCTATCCGCGAGACACTGCTTTAGCAATAGCTAACTCATTCAACCCGCCGCCTCGATAGCATCCCTTTCATGGTTGTCTTGTTCCCTCCCGTTAGATGTTTCTCTCTTTCCATCGCAGCTTGACCAAATAGGCTTTGATACGTACAGTATCTCTGTACATCAGATTAAAGGTGATATTCATGCCCATTCAAACGACATATACCCGTGCGCGAGCAAATTTAGCCAAACTCTGTGATGAAGTGTCGAAAAACCAGGAGATTGTTATTATTAACCGCCGTGGCTCACATGACGTAGCGCTAGTTTCTGCCGAAGAGTTGTCGAGCTTAATGGAAACGGCGCATCTTCTCAGGTCTCCAAAGAATGTGGAACGGCTATTAACTGCTCTGAATCGAGCTAAGGCTAAGAGGCCAAAACCAAAGACTGTGGCAGCTTTGCGTAAGGAGCTTGCCCTTGGCGAAAAAGAGTAAAGACCAATCTCAAAAGAAGAAAGAGCGAATAGCTGCGTTCCATCCAGAGTTCATTGAAGATTTGCATTATTGGGTGCAGACAGATCGCAAGGTTGCCCTCAGAGCGCTTGATTTGATTGAGGCAGTGATGCGTGATCCGTTTGTTGGAATTGGCAAGCCGGAAGCGCTCAAATATTTGCTGGCAGGCATATGGTCGCGCCGCTTAACACAAGAACATCGAATTGTGTATCTTGTGAGTGAAGAAAGAATTGATTTTCTTCAAGCGCGTTATCATTATTAATGCCGCATCTAACAACTCATTCGACCCGACTGGTAATAGTGTGTCTTTCATCTTGAACCCGGGTGGTTTCGGCGGTCTCCCCCGGCAGCTTCATTCGGGCGTTCGGCGTCGGAGTTGCAAAAGAGAGAATCTTGAATGATGGTGAGAAGAAATCTATCGGCTTGAAACCAATTCGCTCCTTCTGAATTACTGTGCAAGTTCTACGACGCCGAACAACTCATTGAACCGGACTCGCAATTAGCATGAGTCATCCGCCAGATTGGATGCTCCTCTCGTTGATTGCTCGCCGGTTAATTCGGGCGTTAGCTGGTTTGTTTCAACTCCAGAATAGAGGTCATGAATTATGATTACCGGTGGAATACTGAACCTGATTGTTCCGGCTCTCATTGCAATCATCTCTATTGTCATCTTTTTCCTTGTCCATCCAGCCCAGAAGCTCTCTTTCGTACCTGCCATGGTCGTAGCGTTTGTTTGTTACTTGCGCACGAGCTACCGGGAAATGCCCAAAGCTGAGCGCGTTCTCCCCATCTATCTCGTCGCGCTTGCGATACAGTTCTTGCACTTTACAGAAGAATACGTTTATGGCTTCCAGTTCAGAGTCACCGAAATTATGGCTGGAATGCCTCCTTTCAATGCGAATGTGTTTTTGGCTTTCAACATGATTGCCTATTCTTTGTTCTTATTGGCTGGCATAGGGATGTATAAAAGGATGAAGTTTCCAATGATTATTGTTTGGTTCTTTGCCATCTGTGTTATGGGGAACGCGATCTGGCATCTCCTGCTTACGCTCAAAGTCGGGGGCTATTTTCCCGGTTTGTATACTTCATTTGCAGGCTGGATTCTGGGACCCATTCTCTTGAGGCGACTTTGGAGCAGAGAAAACATTGCGCCCGCCAGCTAACAATTCATTGAACCGAATTCGCAATAGCGCGGCTCACAGAGCAGTTTGCAAATGAACGTATGGTATGCAAATAAACTCAGCATACGCATCTGCGAATCGCCTGATGAGCCAGCACGTCGCCGTGCGATTCACTTGAATTCTTTGTTCGCGTGATCCATTTCATCACGGATACCTCCGACGAGGAAGCTTCACCGTCGGAATCTGTAGTACGGACTTATTCTGCAAAATCCATCAGCGTGCCTATTCTAAAGCTCACGGCCTTCTCATACACAGCCGCTGCCGCTACTACATCTTGCAATGCCATTCCCGTCGAATCGAAGATGATGACCTCTTCGGATGACGTGCGCCCCGGCTTAATTCCGGCGATCACTGCGCCGAGTTCAGCATGCACGTTCTCCTTTGTGACCATCCCGGCATAGAGAGCGTGATGAAGTTCTCCGAACTCGGCGCACTGCTCCAGAATGTCTACTACGATCTTGTTTTCACGCATCAGCAACGGATCAAGCTCCTGCTTCTCCGGGCTGTCAGCCCCGACTGCCGCGATGAAGGTACCCGGTGCGACAAAGTTCTGTTTCAGGAAAGGTTGTTTCGATGGTGTGCATGTTATGCAGATGGCGCTACGCCCAACAGCATCCTCTAAATCGCTGACGGCCTCTACGTCAATTCCCAACTCCTCGGAAAGCTCGCTGGCAAACCTTTGGGACTGCGCTTTGTCGTTGTCGTAGGCGAAGACCTTCTCGACGGGAAGAACTCTGGCGAGCGCTCGCAGCGAGATGCGGCCCTGATTCCCGCAACCGCAGATGGTCGCAACCTTCGAGTCCGTTTTGGCGAGGTGTTTGGCGGCGACTGCTGTGGCCGCTCCCGTGCGTTGAATCGTGATCTCACTCGAATCCATGAGAGCCAGAGGATAGCCGCTCTCTCCGTCACATAAGACAATAACTCCCTGAATCAGAGGCAGCCCATACCGCTTCACGTTCTGCGGGAAGTTAGCATTGGTCTTGGCCGCGAAGTACGCTCTGTCTAATTCCAGCAACCCTGCTTTGATATGAAACCCTCCGTCGCGGGCATTTACACCCAGAACGCCCGGAGGCTGAGTCTTACCCTCGCCTTGCAGTTTGAAGACCTGTTCCACTGCCGCGATGTATTCATCAATGTTAAGAAGCGCGGCAACATCTTTGCGCTTGAGGAGGAGAGTTCCTTCGGGTTTCATCTCACCTCCTATGTGGTTGGCGAAATAAGATGATCGAGTTTCTCTACGGGCATGGTTTCGACCGGCTCGTGCCCCTTGCGAAAGATTCGCGCGCCAGATGAGCCTTTCAAGATGGTAGAGCCACATTCAGCCCGCACCATCGCTCCTTCCCGCAATCCCACGACCGTTGTGTCGTTCTCTTCCAGAAATTGAAGAATCCTCTCCTCCTGAGTTTCCCCCATATGGGATGAGTTCGGATCAGGGTCTAGATAGTGCGGACTGATTTGGAAACTTACGAGGCCAAGCGCATCGAACGAAGGCGGCTCAACAATAGGCATGTCCTTGGTCGTCCTTATGGTCGGGCCTGCGACATTAGAGCCAGCGCTTGATCCGACGTAAGGCATACCATCCTCAACTTTGCGGCGGATCGAATCTAAAAGATCAAAGTCGTAGAGAGCCTTCAACAGCCGAAAGGTATTGCCTCCGCCAATGAAGATGGCCTCAGCGTCATTGACGGCTTGCCGCGCATCAGAAGCTTCATGGACTGATTCCAGGTTGTACCCCATAGCCTTGAAACGCTCTCGCGCCATCAAGCTATAAGCATCACGGTCATATAGGGCGAAAGGAACGAATAGAACGCGCCCGACGTTTCCCAGAAAGTCTCGAATCTCGCTTTCGGCGTGATCCAGATAGCCGCTTCCGTAAAGCGTAGAGTTGCTGATGAGCAGAACCCGTTTAGTCTCGTTCTTAGTTCTCATTTTGTCTCCCATATGGTCGCTCTCTTAACTTGCGTACCGCTCCTCGACGGTCGCGGCGAAGACGAGCGTACCGATCAATCCGATGACTCCGGCGGTCACGAACGGCACCTGCGGCGCGATCTTCCAGAGCAGCCCGCCGATGGCAGCCGAGGGCGTGATGGTGATGCTTCTCACGAGGTAGTAGAGGCCTACAGTGCGCGCACGCAAGCTCTCCTGCGCGAAGTCCACGATCATAGCCTTGCGTGAAGGTTCGCCGATCTCCCGTAGGCCACCGATGACGAACGCCACGACCAGCGAGGCGAAGCCCGATGACATCACTACAGAAAAAGGAAAGAGTGCAAAGCAGACAAAGGTAGCGACGACGAAAGGCTTGCGACCAATTCGGTCGGCTATCTTGCCCGCAGGAATATAGACCAGAATGGATGTTGTAATCTGAATCGCAACCAGTAAGCCATACTTCGCAACGCTAATGCCCAGTACGTTTGTGACGTACAAAATGACGAAGATGTCTGCCATTCCCTCGCATGTCCTGATGATGATGTCGGAGATGAGCAGACGCTTGAGGGCGACGTGAAATGAACGCCAGACGCCGCGTATGTTCGTTGTCTCGCCGATCTTAACCTGTATGTTGATTGCCAGAACGATCATCGAGGTGATGAGCGCCAGAATGAGCGTAGCGATGAGACCTGCTCTTACTCCATAGGAGATGCCGAATGCGGCTATGACCGCGCCACCGACGAGCGGCGAGATTACCATAGGCACGCGCTTCAGCATTGACTGCAAGGTGAAGCCCATCGCGCGGCGCTCTTTCGGAAGCGCGTCGCCTATGACTGCGAAGATCGCGGGGCTTGCCATGCTGTGCCACGCCATCGCGAAACCCAATCCGACAAACACCCAAGGCCATGATGGGCTGAGCAGGTAGATGAGATAGCCTATAGAAGCAATGCCGATGAATACTAAAAAGGCTCGACGGCGACCCGCGCGGTCTGCTAGCCATCCTCCGGGATATTGATAAGCGGCATCGAAAAAATCTTCAGTCGTTCCGAACAGACCGATGACGACGGAACTGGCACCAAGATACTCCAGATACTTTGGAAGAAACTTCTTCCACAACTCCTCACCGAGGCCGAGTAGGAACACTGCTGCCGATGCGATGACGACGTTGCGCTCAAGGCTCAGGTAGTCAACGGCTCGCGCGCGCCACGTAAGCGGAATACTCGGAACTGTTTCTTGCTCGCTCGTCACAACTCTTCTATCCTCTTATCTCCCGGCTCAAAGCAGCATACGCAAGAGCGCGTATGCAACGCCGCCTACCATCGCCCCGACCGCAACCAGCGCCACGTCAACCTTGAGTAGAACAATTATCAGGAAAGCGCTCCCTGCGATACATATGCTGCTCAGCCCGACGAGCGCTTCCGGCACAAGGTCAAGCGAAACTACCAGGATTACTCCCACCACGGCAGCGCTCGCGCCCGCCAGGAATGCCTGTACGGAGCGGTTGTTGCGAACCTGCTCGACGTAACGCGCACCGGCCAGCACAAAAATGAATGATGGGAGAAAGACGAAAAAGGTGGCGATGATCGCTCCGGGTATGCCGCCCGCAACGTAGCCTACGAAAGTGGTAAACAGCATGAACGGCCCAGGCGTCGCCACACTTAATGCCACTCCATCCAGAAGTTGACCGGAAGTGAGCCAATGATGTTGATAGACAGCCCCGCGCTCCAGAAAGGCAAGTGAGGCATACGCGCCGCCGAAACTGAACATCCCCGTCTTAAGAAATAGCCAGGCCATCTGCACCCGGCGCGAGTCTGTGATGAGAAAGACCGCGAACAATCCCCCAAAGAACATAGGCATCCGAGCATTCGCTCGACGCAATCGAGGCCAGCCCTCTTTAATCAAAAGATTTGCAAGACCTGCCGCCAGTAGAATCAGTAAAAAATTGATCCCGGCAAAGCGCATCCCGACGATAGCGCAGATAAGCAGCGCAGCGAGCAGTACGCTTTTGATCGCCGCACGGCCAAGCTTGATTATCCCGGCGGCAATGATTCCGAGCACTGCCGGCTTGAGTATGAACAGCACATTGTTCACCTGCGGCAAGCTGCCGTAAGCAACATACAGCCAACTCAGTGTGACCATTACCGCAGCGCCGGGAATGATAAAGGTCAGACCTGCCAGGATGCCGCCGAGCATTCCTCGTTTGAGGTAGCCGACGTAGATGGCAAGCTGGAGCGCTTCAGGACCGGGCAGCATGTGGCAGAAGCTCATGACATGTACGAAGCGATCATTCGAGAGCCAGCGGCGTCGCTCGACCATGTGGTTGTACATCATGGTGATCTGTGCGACGGGGCCGCCGACGTTGATGAAGCCCAGCACCAGGAAGTAGAGAAACACCTCTCGCCACTGGGGCATCCGGTGACCCTCATCAAGCTCCACCCGCTCAGGTTTTCTTTCCACGCTTTCCACCACGACGTTTGATTCGCTTTCCGCCACCATCCGCTTTCCCCACACTCTTCTTAGAACGGACGCTCAACATTGCATATAGACCATCAAACACTGTGCTCGACTGCTGAATCAGTTTGCGATCATCTTTGATAAGCTCAGAGAGGCCACTGACCACTGCATCCAGACCTGCTGCCTCAAGCCGATGGAACTTGTCATCTTTGAGGTCTATGTCGTGGACTATCTCCGCCATCTCCCGTAAGCCCGGATCACTATCTAAAGCGAAGCGATTTATCATGGTTTCAAACGTGCAGTCCTCGCCATGATGCGTCAACTCCGCGCCGAACATGTCGAACGGAATGCTGCCTTCAACACTTTCCCCTTCGGCAACAAAGAAAAATCGCGGTCGGGCGTCAATAAAACGCTTGATGAGCCATGCCGAAGCCAGACGGTCTATGTGAAGGTTACGACGTGTGGCCCAGCGCCTGCCCTGATACTGCGAATGATCCATAATGTCGCCCACAGCCTCGCGCGACCTTGTGACTGTCTTCGCGCGGCTCTGCGACGCGCGCAGTATCTGCTGGCATTGTTCGTAAGCGGTCACAGCCGCCTGGCGTCCTCGCGCGTTGAAGAAGTCTGTCGAGATATTGCGCTCCAGCGCGGCGTG
>DATHJK010000586.1:0-2427 GCA_035316225.1 Pyrinomonadaceae bacterium | reverse complement strand
CGCCGCAATCCGAAACCTCTTTAAGCCGTTCGATGTCTGCAAGAGACGAGACCCCGCCCGAAGCCGTCACGCGCAAGCCGCATTTCCGGGCTAGCTGACAGGTCTGCTCAACATTCACGCCGCCCAGCATCCCGTCGCGCGCAACGTCAGTGTAAACGATTCGCCCGACGCCAATGCTTGCGACATGCTGGGCCAACTCGATTGCCAATAGCTTCTCTTTCTTCTCCCACCCGCGCGTCAACACCTTTCCATCGCGCGCATCAATCCCTACAACTATCTTTTCTTGGAACTGCCGGACAAGTTCTGCAAGCGTCTGCGGCGACTCAACCGCCAGCGTGCCTATGACCACACGAGCCACGCCGCGCTCCATCATCTCTTCTACGTCGCCGACCGCACGCATCCCACCGCCGAATTCAACATCAACCCCTGCTCCCTCGACGATTTCTTCAACCACGCGACGATTCTTCGACTCTTTCTCCGCGAATGCGCCGTCCAAATCCACTACATGAATAAGGCGCGCGCCCGCGCCCGCAAACCCGCGCGCCACCTCCACAGGGTCGGCGTCGTAAACCTTCACATCCTCCTTGCGCCCCTGCGTCAACCGCACGCATAGCCCGCCACGCAGGTCAATTGCCGGAATAATTTGCATAAGTGATAAGTGATGAGTGATAAGTGATGAGTGATAAGTGATGAGTGATAAGTGATGAGTGATAAGAGAAAAACTTCTTTCTTATCACTTATCACTCATCACTCATCACTCATCACTATTCTCATTGCTTTCTCGAACAGTGCTCCATTCGTAGAGATGGCATTGCCGCCGCGTATGGTGCGCGTGCCGCGCCAGTCCGTGAATGTGCCGCCCGCTTCTTCTACAATGGGAAGAAGGGCTGCGCAGTCCCAGACGTTCATCACGGGGTCTAGCATCACTTCCGCCCGGCCTGTTGCCACAAGCAGGTGGCCGTAGCAATCTCCCCACGTTCGGCGCGAGTGTGCGCGTTGCTGCAAACGGGAAGCCGCCTCGCTGAAACCGTATCGCGCGCACGCTCCGAAATCCGTGGAGAGCAGCAAAGCCTCTTCCAGCGTGTCAACGGAAGAAACCTGCGCAGGCTCGCCGTTGAAAAAACAACCCAGGCCGCGCGCAGCGTAAACTATCTCGCCGAGCGCGGGCATGTTGACGACGCCGAGGATGGGTTCGCCTTCCTGCTCAAGCCCCAGCATCACGCCGTAGAGCGGCACGCCGTGAACGAACGTATACGTGCCGTCAATCGGGTCAATTATCCAGTTGCGATTTGAAGAGCCGCTTTGTTCGCCCTCCTCTTCGCCGTGAATCCCGTCGCCCGGAAATTTTTCAGAGATAGCGCGACGCAGAAAACTTTCCGTTTCACGATCCGCGATTGTAACGAAAGAGTTATCAGCTTTTCGCTCGACTCCACGCAAACGACGAAAATGTTTTAGCGTAATCTCGCCTGCTTCGCGCGCTGCGCCGGCGGCGAAATCCAGAAGCTCTTTGAGTTCAGTCTGATTCATTCGCCCCTTTCGGCCCGCGCCGCAGCTTTAATTCAGCGCTTATCTCATCCAGCTTCACGCCGCGCTCGACCATAAGCACGAGCAGGTGATAGAGGAGGTCTGCTGTCTCCGAAACCAGTCGCGCCGCATCTTCATTCTTCGCTGCGATGATGGTCTCTGCTGTTTCCTCACCAACTTTTTTCAGAATCTTATCCAATCCCTCGTTGAACAGATAGGTCGTGTAAGATTTATCCGGGCGTCGCTTGCGCCGCGATTCAATCAGCGCGTAGAGCGCTTCCAGCGTTTCTCCAAGATTTTCGTATGAAGGAGCATCCGCTTCATTCAATTCAGCATCACTTTCACCCGGAGCATGTGGCGCGCCTTCCACCCTGTTGTGAAAGCAGGAGCGCGCGCCCTTGTGGCACGCAGGCCCGGCAGGCTCAACCAGAATCACCAGAGCATCGCCATCACAATCAAGCTTGATTCCAACAACGCGCTGCGTGTTGCCGGATGTCGCGCCCTTGTGCCAGAGTTGTGAGCGAGAGCGAGACCAGAACCACGTCTCTTTCGATTCAATCGTGCGCCGCAAGCTTTCAGCGTTCATGAAAGCGAGCGTCAGCACTTCCAGCGTACGCGCGTCCTGAACGATTGCAGGAACAAGACCCCGCTCGTCATACTTCAGGCTCTCTATCTCTGCACTGAAATTTCCAGCCTCGAATTCCGGGTTTTCGTCAGAAAAGCTCATCTCACAACAACTCCGCGCGCTCGTAAATAATCTTTGACCTCCGCAATCTTGTATTCGCCGAAATGAAAGAGCGACGCGGCCAGCACCGCGCTTGCGCGCCCTTCGGTCAGCGCATCATAAAAATGTTCCAATCGGCCTGCGCCGCCCGAAGCTATGACGGGGATGCGCAGGCCGAT
>DATHJK010000585.1:0-6947 GCA_035316225.1 Pyrinomonadaceae bacterium | reverse complement strand
TCGGTCGGCGCAATCGTTTGCATAGCCTCGTCGAACGGCGGCACTACGTCGCAGGATTTGAAGACGGGATTTCTTGTAGGCTCAACGCCTAAGTATCAGCAGATTGCAATCCTCGTCGGCGCACTGGCTTCGGCGCTGGTGCTTGGGCCAATCCTTCTCAAGATGAATCAGGCTTCGACCGTTTACATGCCTGTGGCTCAGACGCACGACTTCAGCTTTCCTGCCGATTACCGTTTCGACCTGAACAACTGTGAGAGAACGGGCGGGCAGGTGAAGCGCGAAGGGCTTCAGGGGTCGCAGGCCGGTTCGGACTCGAACCTTTATAACATCTGCCACAAGACGGATACGAATTTCGGCCCTGCCGGTCGCTACCTTGTAGACGATCAAGGCAAACCTGTCTATCTCTCAGACCCGGGCATCAACGGAGTTTACGACCACAGGCCGGACGGCTCCAGCGTAACGAAATACACCGCGCCGAAAGCCACGCTGATGTCTTACATCATCAAAGGCATACTGAGCAGGCAATTGCCCTGGGGCTTGGTGCTGCTGGGCGTGATGATAGCTATTGTGCTTGAGCTTTCCGGCATCCCGTCGCTAGCGTTCGCCGTGGGCGTCTACCTGCCGCTCTCTGCATCCTCGCCTATCTTCGTTGGCGGCATGATTCGCCTGCTGGTTGACAAGTACCTGCGCCGCAAACTCGCGCACAGGAATATGACGGAAGAGCAGTTGGTAGCCGAAAGCGACAAGAGCCAGGGCGTGCTGCTGGCCTCCGGCTACATCGCCGGTGGGACGCTGGCGGGCGTCATCTTCGCGTTCCTGACCATTCCCCTCAAGAGTAAGCTGGATGAATTCGAGCACTGGTCTACTGTGCACAATCCCCTCTTTGAAGGAGCTTACTCTGACCTGCTAGGACTCATCCCGTTCATAGCCCTGATGGTTCTGCTCTACCTTACGGGGCGCGAGATCATCCTCGCGGGAAAACGTGCCAGAGAATAAAGGGCGTGAATAGTGAATCGTAAATCGTGAATAGAAAAAGCGAGCTTACGAAAGCTCTTAACTTCTATTCACGATTTACGATTCACTATTTACGATTTACGGCTCTTCTTGACCAGCCAACCTTTTTTCCGTTAAATACCTCTTAGCGAGCGGCGGGCGCGCTTTTCGTGCAGCCTGAGAAAATGGTCGCGCCCGCTTCATTCATTTCAACCCGCCAGAGGTTTTTAATGCAGTTCAAATCAAGAGCGTTTCGTCGCTCGTCCTTTATCAATCTGTTCGCAGTCGCGCTAATCTTTATCGTTTCCGTAACTGCCCTCTCTCAAAACTCGCAGCCCGCGCCGCAACCAGCAGCGAGCGCCCAGAGTTCTTCGGCGGCGCAAACGCGCACTCCGACCGAGACCGTGCGCGAATTCTATCGCATGCTGCGCGAGCGCCATTTCCGCGAGGCGTTCTCAATCTCTATCTACAAGCCTGCGATTGAAGGATTGTCAGACCAGGAATTCGATGACCTGCGCCCGGAGTTCGAGCGCATGGCGTCCGTAGTGCCTGACAATATCACCATCAGCGGCGAGCAGGTGAGCGGAGACACTGCGACAGTTTTCGTGAAAGCTTCCGCGAACCCGAGCGATACAACACAACAGCCTGAACCGCTCACACTGATTCGTTCAAACGGACAATGGATTATTGGCGACCACGAGAACGAGCAGGTAGTCAAACAGGGCGGCAAACGCTTCTTCTTCGACGCGCGCATCAACGCGCATCACAGCGACATGCAGAGTGCGCTTCAAAGCGTGCTCGAAGCCGAATTGAAATACAGCATCCAGCATGGGGGGCAATTCGGCAACCTGCAAGAGTTGGTGGCCGCAGGCCACCTGACGCAGGAATCAATTGCGACCGAAGCAATCGGCTACAACTTTCAATTCACAGTCGCCTCAGACCGCAAGACCTTCACAGGCCACGCAGAGCCGCAACGCTACGGCCAGACAGGCCGTCTTTCATTCACGCTGGATAACTCAGGCATACGCAGCGCAGACGTTAACGGCAGACAACTCAATTTGCCAGCGAACAGGTAAGAGGGCAGAGGTTAGAGGTCAGATGTCAGTAAAAGCTTTTCACTAACCTCTAGCCTCTAACCTCTGGCCTCTGCATTTATGTTGCTCAATCGCCTCGCGTCCAATTAGAATACCTTTCGGCCCAGTCCCCCATTTAGTTTTCTAAAACTTTTGCTCTCCCGTTCGTCGCACCCGACTTGCGCTTCTTGAAAGGAAGCAGCATGCGAGGTTTTGGTGAGATGCCTGAACTGACCCGATCACTAATCGCGCGACTGCGCAACTTCATAAGCAACCGCCGACGCTCGCCGCGCTATCGCGTGCGCCTACCCGTCGGCGTTCTAATAATCGAGCCGAAGGTAAAAGAGCCGGGCAAAGTTCGACTGCCCAAACTCGACGGCTTCACGCGCGACCTGAGCGAAAGCGGCCTCGCTCTTGTTGTTCCCGCCATACGCATCAACGATTCCTACCTTATGGGCGAAGGCCACGCCCTGCTCATCGTATTGGAGACGCCACGCGGAGACGTTGAGATGCGCGTTGCGCCCGTGCGATACGAAAAGATTGAAAGAAGCGAGACAGAGAAAGGCTATCTATTAGCTGTGCGAATAGCAGAGATGAGCGAGCAAGACCGGGAGAGATTTAACGAGTACCTGAAAGAGATTTCAAAAAAGTGATAAGAAGGTAAAAGGAGAAGAGGAAAATAGGATTAACTAGCGAAAGCAAGGCTACCGCGCGCGTGGGAGGCAACACGGTAGCCTCGTGCCGCACAGCCCGACTCACCCCATAATGAAACGGGCGTGCAAGCAACGGGAGCGCGCTCACCCTTAGAACAGCACGCTTCCCGAACCGGAATTTAGCTAATGCATTGAAAACATAGTGTGAAGTGAAAGCGTGCTATGATGCGCGCGATTTGGTTTTTGAAAACGAGTAACGGCTAATGCGACGCCTCAAAACCTCAAGGGAGTAATGAGCATCGCCGTTCGAGATGAAAGGTTTCCTCTCACGGCGAACAACTTGAGGGAACGTATATTATTACCATCTGGTAATAAAAGCAACCTGAGCAAGCCCTGTCCATTAGGAGGTGACTCCTAGTGGGAGGGAAAGGGCGCATGAAGCAAGAGCGATTAGCCGAAAAGCTAAAGCAAATCAGGCTGGCGTTAGGTCTGTCTCAAACTGAGATGCTTTATCGTTTAGGAGCAGAGGACTTGATTACTTATCACCAGATTTCAAGGTATGAGACTGGAACGCGAGAGCCGCCGTTAAGGATTCTTTTGCAGTATGCGCGGGTGGCTAATGTGAGCACAGATGTTTTGATTGATGATGAGTTGGATTTACCGGAGAAGCTACCGAAATATTCTCGCCGCTAACTTGATTTTTGTGCAGACTTATTGATTCTTATGCAGGGCGCTAATTTTGTGCAAAGCTGGATTAACTAACTACCCGTTGTCTCCCCTTTTACCATCTCCCCTTTTTCTTCATCCCTTAAATTCCAACCATCCGAAAGCCTGCGGGACGTGGAAGCTCGGTTGCGGCGTGCGCGTTGGTCGCCATGCGAGGTAGCCGCGCGCGGGGTCTCGGCCTACGCAACGGAAGAGGTTTGCGCGCCATCGCTCTCCAGCCTGCGGCTTGTGGCCGAATGCTTCCCAGGGCACGCGCATAGCGATGATTACGTGATTGTGAGAGACGCGCGCGGATGCCTCCATGCCGGAATGAAATTCCCAGTCGGTCTCTTGCCCTTCCGGTCTCCAGTGAATGCTTAAGTCAATCCACTCGCCTGTGGGCGCGGCCTCGAACTCCAGATACTTCTCAGGCTCGCTAGCCTTTGGCGCGACGAAGATTTCGCAAACATCTCTGTCCCACAGTCCGACTGTTTTCTTGTTCGTCTGCGGCGCATCGCTCACGACAAGCGGCTCATGCTGGTTGCACTGGAAGCGCACCGTGAGCGCAGCGTCAGACCAGAGCAGGCGAGCTTCGGCGTGCCGAGATTCGGGAGCAACATCACCAGACCAGTAGCGAGTGATGCGCGTTGCTCGCGCGTGCTTCCATTCCTTGTTATCAAGATCGTTGGCGCGAACGTCCACACGTGAGCGATGCGCCTCGATGGCGCTTTCGTTTTCGACAAGAAGGTATCTGAGGTCGTCCATAGTCAGAGCAGTCCTCGCACCCAGCCGCCGTCAACTTGCAGCGTCACGCCCGTGATGTATGAAGCGCGCTCGGATGCCAGGAAAGCTATGGCTGCTCCGATCTCTTCTGGACGCGCAAGACGATTCATGGGAATCTGCGAAGCCCAGAAAGCCACCATCTCATCCTTACTCTTCCCGGCTGCGCCCCCACGTGTTTCGGCCAGTTCCTCCTGATGCTCGGTCAGCGTGTAGCCCGGCGCGACGTTGTTCACAGTCACTCCGTCGGCAGCCACTTCGTTGGAAACGCTCTTGGCCCAACCCGTCAATCCTGCGCGCACGGTGTTTGAAAGCAGCAGGCCGTCAATAGGCTGTTTCACAGAGACGGAAGTGATGTTGATGATGCGCCCCCACTTTTGTTCGCGCATTTGGGGGAGCACAAGCCTGGCGAGACGAATCGCCGAAAGGGCATTCAACTCGAACGCGCGTCGAATAGCATCAAGGTCTGCGTCCGTCAGGCGCGCAGCGGGAGCGCCGCCAGCGTTCGTCACGCAGATGTCAACGCGCCCCGCACGCTCGCGCGCTATCTCAACGAAGCGCGCAGCATCTTCATCGCTCGTCACATCTGCGCGGACACCGAAAGCCTCCGTCCCGGTCTCCGCTTTAATCCTCTCAGCCGCAGCACGCGCACGCCCCTCGTCGCGCGAGCACAGGAACACCCGCGCGCCTTCGCGCGCCAG
This sequence comes from Pyrinomonadaceae bacterium, assembly GCA_035316225.1. Classification (GTDB taxonomy): domain Bacteria; phylum Acidobacteriota; class Blastocatellia; order Pyrinomonadales; family Pyrinomonadaceae; genus 3-1-20CM-3-53-8. The sequence continues at coordinate 2,042 of DATHJK010000585.1, read as the reverse complement.
CTCGAGCGCAGCCGCGAAACCTATCCCCTGGCTCGCCGCCGCGACAATCGCCACACGATTTTTCAGTCCGAAGTCCATGATTAAAGAGGTAGTCAGTAGTCAGTAGCCAGCATGTTAATTCGGTAAGCTTACACTTCGCGCGCAAGAGATTAACAGCAAAGCCGATATATTTCTATCAACCGAGGATGAGCGTGCTAACTCGCCATGCAGAGTCCATTTCAAAATTATTCAACTCCTTTGCGAGCTTAGCTCTTTTCTTTGCGCCTTTGCGTGAAACTGCAACTCTCACTAGCTTAAGAATTAAGATAATTGAGGGTTCGCGCAAAGGCGCAAAGGGAAGACCGAAAGCTCGCTAAGGAGTTGAATAAGCTCTTATCAAATCATCTCCGTCTGGGCTTGTACGCTCTGCTCAGGCGTATCGTCCGCGTGTTCGCCTACTCCTGTGTCCCACCAGCGCTCTGTTATGAACCAGAGCGCGGCGGGGATTAAGAAGAGCACGCCCATGCCTACTGTGACCGAGCGCGCAGAGAAGTTAAAGCTGTCCAGCATCTCGCCGGTTATATAATTTGATGCGGCCATCGTCAGAGTGAAAAGCGCAAGCTCTGCGGCGAAGACTCGCCCGCGAAACTGATCTTCTACGGCGCGCTGCAACAGCACAGTTGAGAAGACCCATAGTATGCTGCCGCCCATATGCGCCATGCCAAGCATGATGAGCGCGAGAACGAAACTGGTGGCGCGTCCGAAAGCTATGTAGAACAGGCCGCCTATCAGAAAGCCGAAGCCTATCCACTGCTGCATGCGCTTGCGCCCTTCGCCTGCCACTCTGCGCGCGACGACAGGGCCAATGGCCGTGCCTATTCCGCGCGCGGCGTATAGGACGCCTATGCCCGTCGCTGCGCTCTTGCCTACAGGAAAAATCTTTTCGCCGAAGACTGCCAGGAGCGCCAGAATTCCGCCAGCGACTCCCCACGCGGGCTTGACCATCAGGAGCGCGAACACGCGCGGGCGCTTCCACATGTAGCGTATGCCCTCAATCGTGTCCGTGATGCCCAGAGCCTTCCCAACCGTGAGCTTCGTTTTCGCTCGCTTCTCTCTGCGCGGAAACTTAATGCCCGCTATCAGTGCGGCTGATACCATGTACGTCAACGAGTCGAGCACGAACGCGGCGTCCGTTCCGAACCATCCGGTGATAACCCCGCCGATTGCCGCGCCCAGCGTGAGCATCACAGACCATGTGGCGGACGAAATGGCGTTGGCCGCGACCAGTTCGTTGCGCTCGACGATTGATGGGACTACTGCCGTGCGCGCTGGCTCGAAGAATGTCGAGAAGGCGAGTTGTAGAACAGTCAGAACATAGATGAGCCACATCTGCTCCGGTCTGCGCACGAAAAGAAAGCCGAGCACCACGACGGCGCGCACCACGTCGGACACTATCATTATTGTGCGTCGCGGAAAACGATCAACGATGACGCCTGAGAGTGGGCCAATGATGAAGCTGGGAACGAAGCGCGCTACGAGTATGAGGCTGACGGCGCGGCCAGAGCCTGTGAGGTTGAGCGCAATGGTGTAGAGCGCGATGGTGTCGAACCAGTCGCCCATCTGGCTCACGACCTGACCGAGCCAGAGCAGGCGAAACTCTCGATTGCGGCGCAGCAATTCAACGTAGCCCACAGGCTGCCGCTTCACCACACCTTCACCCCCCGCTTTGCCCAACGCGCGCACCTCGAAAATTTTAAGAGAAAGAAGAAGAGAGGTTGCACTTTTAGAAGTAGGGTTGTCAACCGGGCTGGCGTTAGCCGTGGAGCTACTTTGAATTGACTGTTAGAGAAGTTGAGATTCACCGCAGAGACACAGGGAGCAGCATATTAATTTCATAGAGTTGATTGGTTTTCTATAGCGATTTGCAATTGCATGTGCCCCCTTACGCAAGCGGTACTGACCTAAGCTACACCCAATTGCAAACGGCTATATTATCTCCGCCTCTCTGTGGTGAGCCGCAACTTTACTGTTACTCAAGATTGGATAGAGCTTGGGGAAATTAT
>DATHJK010000584.1:0-5850 GCA_035316225.1 Pyrinomonadaceae bacterium | reverse complement strand
GAAGACGCGGCGAAAGCTTTCGCTGCTGTCGGATCGCAGGAGGCCATACTCGAAGCGTTCGTTGATTTCGAGCGCGAGGTCTCCGTCGTAGCCGCGCGCGGCATCGCTGGCGCTGTCACAAACTACGGTGTTATAGAGAACAGGCACAGCAGACACATACTGGATTTTTCGATTGCGCCTGCTAATGTTCCGCCTGAAGTTCTGCTGGAGGCGACAAGAATTTCGGAGAGCATTCTCGTTGAGCTTGATGTAACGGGCGTGCTCTGCGTCGAATTTTTCCTGAAATCTGACGGCACGCTCTTCGTTAATGAACTCGCGCCGCGACCTCACAATTCAGGCCACCTCACCATTGATGCCTGCGTGACGAGCCAGTTCGAGCAGCAGCTTCGCGCCGTTTGCGGCCTGCCTCTAGGCTCTACGGAACAGTTCTCTCCCGCCGCGATGGCGAATCTGCTTGGCGACCTGTGGCAAACGGGCGAGCCACGCTGGCCTTCGGTTTGCGCGTTTCCAAACGTTAAGCTGCATCTTTACGGCAAGCACGAAGCGCGACCGCGCCGTAAGATGGGTCACCTCACGGCGCGCGCAGCGACGACCGCAGAAGCGTTGAAGCTTGTGCGCGCCGCGCGCGAGTCACTGACGCCGAAAGTTGAATGAAGTAATTTTGATGTAATACGGAGTTGCAATCAAAAGAGAGGAAGAGACAATCCACTAAATCACACTAACCTACACGAAACAATCAGCTTCTTTCGTGTGATTTAGTGGATAGCATGACCTCTTTTCTTACTGCATACTGGTATAAGTAATCTTCATCTGGAAGCGAACGCATCCTTGTGTACGCTTCCATCTAAAGATAGCTGCGTTGCAATCTCTCACCGCATCCACGGCGGGTAAAGAGCAATGTTAAAGTTATATTCGATTGTGATGTACTGCGAAACCGCCCGCCCGTTCCTTTGCGCCGGGATGAACCTGATAAGCCTTGCTGCTGCAATCGCCCTCTCAGTTAAGCCTAAAGGCAGTCCGCTGACAGCGCGGTTGTTGTCTGTCCCAAAGAACTAATCACGGGCAAGCTTAACGCCAGAGTCATCATCAACACGCATGCCCTGGTTGATCTTCTCATCCCTTTAGCCTCCATGATTTCCCGAAAAGGGCTTCGCTGCATCACACGCGAGAGGTTATCACACGACGGGGCTTTATCTTCAAGGTCTCTCTTTGCCTCTCGCTCATTAAGTAGTGGCTCTTTCCGCTTGGAAAACTTTTTGATTTAGCGCAGAATGATTGCCACCTGATAGTTCATCTTGAGCCGCACGCCGGGGGCGCGGCTGTAGCAACTCTAATCTTTCAAATTCCTTTGAGCGAATAAAGCAAGGGGAGGATTCCAGAAACAATGATCGGCCAGACCGTCTCGCATTATCGAATACTGGAGATGCTCGGCGAGGGCGGGATGGGCGTGGTCTACAGCGCTGAAGACACGCGCCTGGGTCGGCGCGTGGCTATCAAGTTTCTTCTTCACACCTCTGACCCGGACGTTCATCATTTTCGCGCGCGATTCCTTCGTGAAGCTCGCGCCGTCTCCATGCTCTCGCACACGAACATAGCGACCATCTTCGATTACGGCGAGACGGATGAGGGACAGCCCTTCATCGTCATGGAGTTGATAGAGGGGAAGACTCTAAGCGAGCTATTGGACGAGAGCGCGCTCACGATTACGCGCGCCGTAGAGATAATTGAATATGTCGCGGACGCTCTTTCGGAAGCGCACCGGCACGGCATCATACACCGCGATATAAAACCCTCTAACGTCATCATCAATAATCGAGGGCAGGTCAAGGTTCTTGACTTCGGTCTGGCAAAGCAGTTGGAAGAAGAGACGCACGGCACGGGCGCAGACCAGGAGGCGAAGACTCTGCTCGGAACACGCACGCGCAGCGATGTGATCGTAGGCACTCCGCTCTATTTATCGCCCGAGCAGGCGACGAGCGCGCCCGTTGATGCCCGCAGCGACATATTCTCGCTCGGCGCTCTGCTTTATGAATGCATAGCCGGGCGACCTGCATTCTCTGGATCGAGCCTGATTGAGATTGGCGGGCAGGTGATTCACGTGAACCCGCCTCCGCCTTCAGCCGTGAATCCGCGCGTCTCACAGGAGCTTGACAGCATCGCTATGAAGGCGCTTGCGAAGAGACCGGAGGAGCGTTACCAGTCTGCCGAAGAGATGCTTGAAGATTTGCGGCAGGAGCGCATTCATCTGACGGAGGACGTGCATCGCACGAAGCGAGTCCCCGGCGCGCGTGGGAACGGGCGCAGTAGCGCTCTGATGACAATCTCGCACAATTTGCGCACGCCGCGCCTTTCAATCTTCGCTTTCATCGTTGCGCTCGTCGCAATCGTAGCGCTCGCGTGGGGCGCTTCCAAATTATTCCGACAGGGGCCGCACATACCTCCGCCCGAAGCGCGTCGCCTTTACGAAGCGGGAACGAATTACCTGCGCGACGGCGCTTACAATCAGGCTAGAAAAGCGTTAGAGGGCGCATTGAAGATAGATGACAGGTACGCCCTTGCTCATGCGCGACTTGCAGAGGCGTGGATGGAGCTTGATTACGCGGATAGGTCAAAGGAAGAGATGCTGCGCGCTAACAGCATCGTCACGGATCGCTCGTCGCTCTCCACGCTCGACGCGCTCTACATGGATGCAATCAGCGCAACCGTCTCTCACGACTACGCGCGAGCCATACAGTCTTACAGCGAGATTGCGCGACAGACGCCTGATCAGGCGCACGTTTATGTTGACCTCGGACGTGCATACGAAAAGCACGAAGAGATTGACAGGGCGCTGGAAAACTACGTGAAGGCCATAGACGTTGACAGGCAGTATGCGACGGCCTATTTGCGCGCCGGCGTCCTTTACGCGCGCAAGATTAATCACGACAGCGCAACGGCAGCGTTCGACAAGGCGGACACGCTCTTTCAGGCTTTCGGAAATATGGAAGGGCACACGGAAGTTCTATATAACCGCGCAGTGCTTCTGCGCGGCGAGAACAGGCCGCAGGATGCGCTCGCCGAGTTGCAGCAGGCGCTCGATCTGGCGCGCGCCAACGGAAATGAATCGCAGCAAATAAACATACTATTACAGATGAGCCGCGTCTATTACACAGAGGGCGAGACGGCGCAGGCGCAGGACTACGCGCAGAAGGCAATAGAGTTTGCTGAAGGGCGCGCGCTGAACACTATGGTCGTGCGTGGGCTGAACGAGCTTGCTCACGCGCTCTACGCTAACGGCAAGTATGACGAGGCTGAGAAGTTTTTCAGAAAGGCGCTTGAAATTTCCGGGCGCATCAACTCGCCGTATCTTGTTGCGATCAGCCGCAGAAACCTTGCGGGGCTTTACATAGGAGAGTTGCGAACGGACGAAGCGCTTGGCGAAGCCGAACAGGCTCTGGCCTTCTTCCGCGACAATAATTATCAGTCCGACATCTCCACCACGCTTACCGTTATCTCTCGCGTACACAGGCGCAGGGGCGAGTATGACAAAGCGCTTGAGGTGCTACAGCAAAAGCTTCAGCTTGCGCAGAAAGCGAACGACCAGCGCGACATGGCATTTGCCTACGGCGATCTTGCTACCGTTCTATTCGAGCAGGAGCGATTGCCCGAAGCAGTTAAATTTTACGAGCAGGCTTACACTATAAATAAATCGATTCAGGATCGCCTGGCCATAGCGTATAATGCGATGAATCGCGGCAACGTATTATGGCGTCTGGGTCAATACGTGGACGCCATCTCTTCTCTGGATGAGGCGCAAGAGCTTGCGGGCAATCAGGAGGCTGGGAGCTACCCACAGGTTCTAGCCGAAGTGGAGATGATTCGCGGCCAGATTGCTTTGAGCCAGCGCCGATTCGCGGAAGCCATAATACACAGCAAGCAGGCTCTTGAGCTTTCGGGCGAGCAGTATAAAGATGTAGCGGTGCAGGCCAAATACACGCTCGGTTTAGCAGAGGCGCTGTCGGGTGATGCGCGCGCAGGGATTGTAATCTGCAACGAAGCTGTCGCAATGGCAGATGCTCAGGGCGACGCTGCCCTGCTGTCAAGAGCGAAACTCGCGCTTGCAGAAGCGCTCGAAGCATCCAGCAACACGCAGGATGCTCTCAGCATTGCGCTCGAAGCTCAAAAAAGATTTGCGGGCGCAGAGCAACAGGAATCGGAATGGCGCGCGTGGCTCATTGCTGCTAGGGTCAGCCGCCGCAAGCATGATGAGGCCGGAGCGCAGGAGCAGATTGATAATGCGAACAAAGTGCTCGCGGCGCTTCGTCAGAAATGGGGCGAAGAGGCTTTCAACATGTATATGGCGCGGCCTGACATACAGTTTTCGCACAGACAACTCGGCGGAGCAGTAAGCGCCGAAAACCATTAACCTCACTACAAAAAGGAGAACCTATCATGATCGAACTCAAATTCCAGGGTGACCAGCCACCAGGCGGTGGCAGCAGCGGTACCCAGGCTCCCACGGGCGGCGATCAACCACCGGGCGGCGGCAGCAGCTCCGGCAGCGAGGAACCGCAGGGCGGCGATCAACCGCCGGGAGGCGGCAACGCATAAACAAATTGTTTGGAAGATTTACTGAGATCGTGAATGAAGGCGAACGCAATTAAAGCTTTAATTGCGTTCGCCTTCATCCATCTTTGAAGTACGACACCGAAAGGGCAAGCATGAAGGCGGAAAGAACAATTACTCAAGTTCAAATAATTGCTCTTTCATCCCTCCGCCTTCATCAGAAATTCTTTCGCCTTCGCGCTGGACCTTAACACTATAATCCGTCTACCTTCGGGATATTTCTCAAGCAGCGCCATCACTTTCGGCCTTGCCCTGTTCGGGTAATCCCAGACCCACTGCACGAACTCCCATGTAAGTCTCTCATGGCAGCCCTCGGCCATGTCCGGCCTGCGCTTTTTATGGAACAGCAGCTTTCTTTTTATAATGCGCCAGAGACAGATTGTGCGCGCTATGTCCAGAAATATCACCGTGTCGCATGATTGAACTCTCAACTCAAGAGTGCCCGAATAATTCCCGTCAATGATCCACGAGTCTCGTTCCAGAAGAGCTTCAATCGTCTTACTCCACTCTTGCTTTGGCGTCTCGACCCATCCCGGATTCCAGTAGAGCGAATCAAGATGAACTACTTCGATGCCGAGCGATTCTCCCAGCCTGTTCGCAAAAGTGGATTTACCGGCCCCGCCCGAGCCTATAACCAGCACCCTTCTCATACGCTTTCAGGTCAACGGCACGAGACGTTTCCGCCCGACTGGCAATTCTTTCCTGCTCTTCATACTCTGCTTCGTGAAATCAGACTGATGACGGCGACGAAGAGGGCAGAGCCTATGATTGACCAGATGATGGGGAAGTGTGTGCCGCCAATGGGCAGAACGAAAAGCTCCGGCAGACCCAGAGCGCGCGCTATCCACATGCCTATGAGCGCGCCTATGAAACCGAGCGCTATGGCGACCAGACAGCCGCCGCGCGAGTAGCCGCTGATGGCCTGTCCAAGCGAGCCGCACACGCCAGCCACCAAAAGTAGAAGAAGCAGATCAAGCAGAGTCATAAAATTTTCTCCCCCGGAATTTTCGTCCCCAAGTGTCGCGCCAAACCCAATATCAATCAAGTCGATTGCGGACGGGCGGATTGGAAGGCAGGTTGAAGACAGAAGCTGTTAATTCAAATTCAATCCCTCTCTTAAATCCGCACTCCGCAATTTCTTCAGTGGCTCAACTCATCACGAAAGACCTGCCCGCCCTTCATCACGAACCGCACGCGCTCAAGCTCCGTGATGTCTTGTAGGGGATCGTTTGCTACGGCCACTAT
>DATHJK010000583.1:0-11713 GCA_035316225.1 Pyrinomonadaceae bacterium | reverse complement strand
GAAAGTTCCAATCACGGTGTTCGCGCCGCGCCCGCCCGCTTCAATCGCATCCTCGCCCATCCATTCATCGCACACGCGCGTGCAGCGTTTGCAGAGGATGCAGCGCTGCGGGTCGTTGGCGACAATCGGCGAAAGATATTTTTCGGGCTGCGCGTTCTTTCTCTCCGTGAATCGCTCTTCGAGATTGCCCCAGTCGAAAGCCATCTCCTGCAACTCGCACTCGCCGCCCCTGTCGCAGATAGGGCAATCGAGCGGATGATTAGCCAGCAGAAATTCGACCATAGCGCGCTGAGCTTTTTCAATCTCCTCGCTCTCGGTTGTTACGACCATGCCGTCCGTGCATGTGATCGTGCATGAAGTCTGCAACTTCGGCATCTTCTCAATCCGCACCAGACACATGCGGCAGGATGCTTGAAGCGCAAGGTCTGCGTAGTAGCAGAACGAGGGGATGTTGAATTCGTTCTCGCGGCACACGTCAATCAGCCGCGCGCCTTTTGCAACCTGAAACTCTTTTCCGTTGATAGTGACTTTAATTTGTTCGGGCGTTGACATAGCTATTATGACAATGGATCAATTCTATTTAATGGCATCGCCTTGCGAGCCAGTTCCCAATCCTGATTCAATTCCTCTCGATGCGCCTCCACCCACTCTTTGACCATGCTCAAAGCTCTGTTGGGCAAGCTTCCCGCGAAAACTTCCGCCTCAGCTATAGTAATCAATGCCTCATACTCGCCGTATTCGGCATGGAAGTGTGGCGGCGGATGATCCGCATAGAATATCTTGATAACGATTCCGTAAAAACGGCAAACTTCAGGCACGCATCCCCTCATGCGCCAGCTTCGGGAACAAATCCTGCGCGGCTTGCCCGGTTATGCTCATATAAAGTGAGTCTGCGCACAAATCTATAAGGCTGCCCCATTCAAGGCTTCGACCAGTAATATTAATCCGAACCTGCTCAAAGAATCCCGGCTCATTCCAGGCCGCGAACACTCCATGACCGGCTAAGTCGGACAAGTCAACTTCGCCTTCAATGCCATCAGAAAATTTGAGTAGAAGGCAATGCAAACCGAGCGCGTGTGCCTCTGTAATCTTAATCATCATTTCTAATCAGCCATAACCTTCCGCTTCAGTCTATGTTGTAAGCGGCGCAAGATGGCGCTTGAAATCTTCTGGAAACTTCTTTATTGCCGATTGAATCGGCCAGGCTGCCGCATCGCCTAGCGGGCAGAAGGATTTGCCCTCGATGTTATCGCACAAATCCAGAATTAGCTGTGCGTCTTCGGGGCGGCCTTCGCCGCGCGCTATGCGTTTGAAAATTTTAACGAGCCAGTCCGTGCCTTCCCGGCACGGCGTACACCAACCGCATGATTCGTGCTTGTAAAATTCTATGAGATTCTTCGTTGACTCGAAAACGTCAACCGTCTCGTCCATCACTATGAAACCGCCGGAGCCTACCATAGAGCCAGCCGCGACCAGTCCTTCGTAGTCCATGCGAACATCTTTCCCAATAATGTCTGCGGCGGGCATGATGTAAACGCTGGAGCCTCCGGGAATGACAGCCTTCAAACTCTTTTCATTCAACATTCCCCGGCAGTCCTCCATGATGAACCTCTCCATGTCGTCGTATCCCATCGGAAGCTCATACACGCCCGGACGGTTCACGTGTCCAGACACAGACCAGACTTTCGTTCCGCCGCTCTTTTCAGTCCCGAGTTTCTGATAAGCCTCGCCGCCCATCTTGATGATGTCGGGCACGGCTGTAAGCGTCTCAACGTTATTAACAACCGTAGGGGATGCGTAAAGACCTGAAACGGCTGGGAAGGGTGGCTTCATACGGGGGTGGCCGCGCAAGCCTTCGAGCGAGCTTAAAAGCGCAGTCTCTTCGCCGCAGATATACGCGCCAGCGCCCGTGTGCGTGTAGATTTCGCAAGAGAAATCCGTGCCAAGAATCTTTTCGCCCAGAAACCCGGCGGCGCGAGCTTCGTCCAATGCCGCATCCATGATGTTGATGAGATAACGATATTCGCCGCGCGTGTAGATGTAGTTGATGTGAGCGCCAAGCGCGTAAGCGGCGATAAGCATCCCTTCTATCAACATGTGCGGGTCGCGCTCCATCAGGTAGCGATCCTTGAATGTGCCCGGCTCAGATTCGTCAGCATTGCAGACGACATACTTCGGCTTCGGAGAATCCTTCGGAACGAAGCTCCACTTCATCCCTGTGGGAAATCCTGCACCGCCACGCCCTCGAAGCGAAGACTTCTTCACTTCGTTGATAACATCGTCGGGCGACCATCCGTCTAAAACTTTCTTGATCGCCTCGTATCCGCCGTTTCGACGATACACGTCAATCGTGTGCGAGTGGTCAAGATTCACTCGTCTCAACTGAAGCGGCTCGCAGCCTATCGCGCCTATGAACATAATTTTCAGGAAGGGAAGTCAGACGGGAAATTCTTTTTCCGACTTTCCCCTGCTTAACTTTTCACGCCATACCTGTACTCGCCGCGCGAGCAGGAGTCCAGAATTTCGTCAACCTTTTCCGTGCTTAAGTTCTCGTGGTAGTCGAAACCAATCTGCATCATAGGCGCAGTCCCGCAGGAACCCAGACACTCGACTTCCGACAAAGAGAACATTCCATCCTCTGTCGTCTCGCCCGGCTTGATGCCCAATTTTTTGGCGCAGTGCTCCGTTATTGTTCCAGCGCCCATGATTTTGCACGAGAGCGTTCGGCAAATCTGCAAATGATACTTGCCGACAGGCTTCGTATTAATCATCGAATAGAAGGTCGCAACCTCCCAGATGTCTGTGATTCTGACGCCCAAACGGTCTGCAAGGTAAGCCACGCCCGGCGGATCAAGATAGCCGCGCTCGCGCTGAACGATGAACATCAGCGGCAGTATCGCAGAGCGCTTCACAGGATACTTCGCCAGATGACGATCAATCTCCGCCTCAACCTCCGGCGAGAAGCGCGCAATCTCCGCAGGCAATTTCGCCTCCTGCGGCAACGGATTGTTCGGCGTGAACTGTTGACTCATAAAAACAGATGTTAGAGGCAAGATGTCAGAGGTTAGCGAAGAGCTTTTACTGACCTCTAACCTCTAGTCTCTAACCTCTTATCTATCAATTTCTCCAAGCACAATATCAATCGAGCCGATTATGGCTACAACGTCTGCGATCATTTCGCCCTCGGACATTAGCGGCAGGGCGGAAAGGTTCACGAAGCTTGGGCCGCGAAAATGTACGCGCGCGGGCTTTGGGCCGCCGTCGGATTTTATGTAAACGCCAAGCTCGCCTTTAGAAGCTTCTATGGGGTGATAGATTTCGCCTGCGGGAACGTCGAACCCTTCAGCGACAATCAGGAAGTGATGAATGAGCGCATCCATGTGCGTCTTCATCGCTTCGCGTTCCGGCAGAACTACTTTCGGCGCGTCAGCCTTGGTTGGCCCAGGCTTCAAACGCCCGAGCGTCTGCGCCACTATCTTGTGCGACTCCATCATCTCGCGCATGCGAACCATGTATCGCGCCCAAACGTCGCAGTCCTTCTCGACCGGCACATCAAAATCGTAGCTCTCGTAGCCCGTATAGGGATTAACTTTTCGTATGTCAATCTCTACACCGCTGCCGCGCAGGGATGGGCCTGTCAAGCCCCAGTCAATCGCGTCCTCTGCGGAAATTATTCCTACGCCCTGCGTGCGTCTCTGGAAAATCTTGTTGCCAGTGAGCAGCGTGTTGAACTCGTCCCATGCTTTCGGGAAGTCATTTAGGAACTGCTGCACGCGCCGCTCGAAACCCGCAGGCAAGTCCATCATCAAGCCGCCGATGCGGAAGTAAGAGGGCGTAAGACGCCCGCCCGAAGCCGCTTCTATGAGATTGAGAATCTTCTCGCGCTCGCGAAAGCAATAGAAGAAGACGGTCATAGCGCCTATGTCCAGCGCGTGTGTGCCGAGCCAGACCAGATGCGACGCGATTCGCTGCAACTCGCACATCATCACGCGAATCACCTCGGCGCGCTCTGGAATCTCTATGCCGAGAAGTTTCTCGACCGCCATCACGTAAGCCAGGTTGTTCCCCAGCGGATTCAAATAATCCATGCGGTCTGTGATGACTATGCCCTGCTGCCACTTCTTGTACTCGAACAGCTTCTCCATCCCAGTGTGCAGGTAGCCTATGTCAGGGATGGCGCGCACAATCATCTCGCCATCCAGCACCAACTCAAGACGAAGCACGCCATGCGTAGAAGGGTGCTGCGGCCCGAACGAGATGGTCATCTGCGTGTCTAGCGGACGATCAATGACCTCAACTTGTGGCGGAAGATTTATAGTTGAAGAACTCATCGAATAAGTGATAAGTGAATAGTGATGAGTGATGAGTTATAAGAAGGAAAGGAATATAGAATACAGGAGTCAGAAGCCAGAATGTAAAAGCCTTTATCTACTGACTTCTGAATTCCGGCTTCTGTATTCTTCTCTTTCTTATCACTCATCACTCATCACTATTCACTTACGTTAAGCTGTACGGCTCGTAGCCGCGCAGCGGAAAATCTTTGCGAAGCGCGTGGCCTTCCCACTCTTCCGGCAGAAGTATGCGGCGCAAATCCGGGTGATTGTCGAAGATTACGCCGAAGAGGTCGAAGGTTTCGCGCTCGTGCCAGTTGGCCGTGCGCCAGACGCCGGTCACTGTCTGAACATGCGCATCGTCCTCGTTAAGTAAAACTTTCAAGCGTATGCGATGGTGCAGGGTCGTAGAGAAGAGGTGATAGTTGACTTCAAAACGCGGCTCTTCCTCCGGCCCGCGATCAACGCCGCACAGGTCCGCCAGCATGTTGAACTCAAAACCCTGCGCAGTCTTCAGAAAGGAACAGACCTCCGCGATGCGCTCGCGCGGGACGACTACTGTCATCTCGTCGAAAGCGATGATAGTCTCTGAAATCCAATCGGAATGCTCTTGCTTCAACGCCGCCACCTGTTCCGGCGACGGCGTTCTGTATTTAGGCGTCCGAAGAGTTCTCGTTTCAGAGCCACCCGTCTGTTCCGTCTCGTTAGCCATCTCTTTTTCGTGAATAGTGAATCGTAAATCGTGAATAGAAAAAACAAGGCGGCGAAGCTCTTCAACTTCTATTCACGATTTACGATTCACTATTCACGGCTTTTTACTCTGTTACTGACTCGAATCTGTTGCTGAAAAGCTTCAAATCTCTTTCAAGCCGTGCTTGATTAATAGGAGCGGCGACGCTCGTGCCGCGATGCGATAGTGTATGGCCTTGACTGCGCCGCTGCTTCATTGGTTGCCGAAACTCCAGATGCAGGCAGAGTGCCCGGCGGCACAGCTTCGCGCGCCTCTTCCCTGGGCACGTCCCTGCGATCACGCAAGGATTCGCGCGAGACCTTATCCTGCAACATCATCACGGCGTGAATCAACATCTCAGGTCGCGGCGGGCAGCCCGGTATGTAAACGTCTACGGGCACGACCTTATCAACTCCCTGAACAATCGCGTAATTGTCGAAAACGCCGCCGCTGGTTGCGCACGCGCCCATGGAGATGACCCACTTCGGCTCCGGCATCTGGTCGTAGATGCGGCGAAGCACAGGAGCCATCTTGCGCGAGACACGCCCCGATACGATCATCACGTCCGCCTGTCGCGGGCTTGCCCTGAAGACTTCAGAACCGAAGCGAGCTAGATCGTTGCGCGAGCTTGTGGCATTCATCATCTCTATGGCGCAGCAGGCCAGACCGAACGTGGCAGGCCACAGGCTGGATTTACGCGCCCAGTTCACCAAAGAATCCAGACGAGTCGTCAACACTTCGGGCAATGCTTCAGCGATTATATTTTCGAGTCCCATAAGAACCTCAGTATCCAGAAGTCAGAATAAGGGCGCTCGAATTCATCGCCTTTCTTCTGGCTTCTGACTTCTGCCTTTCATGCCGCTCGTCGCGTAGCCCTCTCCTTCACTCTCAAATCATCAAGCGCTCGCGCCTCAGCCTCGGCCTCGCGGCGTGCGCGCTCGCCCCAGTCAAATGCTCCCTTTTTGACGACGTAAATGTACCCGGCAAGAAGCAAGACGACGAAGATCATCATCTCACCATACACCAAATTCCCTAAACGAAAGTCAGGCCCGGCGAGAGTCTTGAAGACGACAGCCCATGGCACAAGGAAGATGACTTCAATGTCGAAGAGGATGAAGATCATCGCTATCAAATAGAATTTCACTGAGAAGCGTTCACGAGCAGAGCCTACGGGGTCTTTGCCGCACTCGTAGGGCATCAATTTCGTGCGCGTCTGCTTGCGCTGTCCGACAAGTTGCGTGAGCAGAATGTTCGTAACGGCGAAGCCCCCAGCCACCATGAACATCAGCAGAACCGGAAGATAATCTCTCAGGTCGAACTTGGTCATCGCGCCCTCTCACACAACGCTGCGAGCCACAGCCCTTAAAAGCACTCGAAGTGCATGGGCGGCTTCATGCGCCGAAACAGAGATTGAGAATCATTGTACAAGCTCATCGTAGAGCATGCATGTTGAAGTGTCAAGCACACTTTTTCTCTACGGAAACTCTGTCTGGCGAAGATGATTGACCGTCAGAAAATTGCTGTGCTACTGTGCTTGTTGATGCCTCCCACCGAAGCTTTCTTTTTAGATTTTCTGACGGCGGAACTTAGACAAGTCATCAATCAAGCGTGATCACAGGATTCAACACGGACGTAGAGCACGGCGGCCAGGTCTATCACGTGCAGACGGAAGATAAGGGATTGAATTCGCCCCTCATCCTCTCGCTCGTCTACTCGGGCGGAGCTATTCTAGCAAGCAAACGCTCGCCTTACGACGACCTTATCGCCGGAGGATTCGACGAAGCTATCCTTGCAGAGCGTTTGCAGCGACAGCACAAGCTCATATGCGCGGCGATTCAGGCAGGGCGAATCGAAGACCTGAAGCGCATGACCCAGCGGGGCGCAGCCAAACGCGCGGCCAGGCCCGTTACACCTTCAGAGCAGATAGAGCCGCCGTCACCGACACCGCCAGAAGCTTTGCCGTCTAATGCTGATACCCAGGCTCACACTACAGAGACAGACATTGCCGATTTCGCTCGCGTTGAATCCCCCGAATACGCTCTTCATCTTTCTCTTCTTGAAGAGAGGGAATTACGTTCCGGTGATTATGCCACTTTGCGCGTGCGTGTCAGCCGTGGGCCTTCCGGGAGTAAGCGTGCGCTCTCCGATGTGCCTGTGACCGTCAAAGTTTTGGGAACGACATTCAAGCCTGTCACAAGCTCTGCGCGCACGGACAGGGATGGCGTGGCTCTGGTCTTCGTCTCGATTCCGAAATTCATTGCGGGCAGGGCAGCCCTGCTGATAAGAGTAGAAATAGACGGGCACGAGGCAGAAATGCGCCGCATCATACATTCCGCGTGAGAGGTTTCAGAGGGCAATTGCGAGTTCTGATTAATGGCGAAATCAGGGATGTTTCCGAGAATATCAACCTCGCAGAGTTGATAAAGTTTCTTCAACTTGCGCCCGAACGAGTAGCCATAGAATTAAACCGCAGCGTGGTTCGGCGCAACGAATGGGCGCAGACCGCATTGACCGAAGATGATCGCATAGAGATAGTTCAATTCGTCGGCGGTGGAAGCGGGAAGAGAGACGACTAATTACTTGCGAGCGTGCGGAGACTTACGTACTTACGATCCGCCGACATTCCTGTAAGATTCGATAAGCTCTTCAAGGGCGATTTTGTCTTCGTCGGTTATCTCCGTGAATTCGACGCCTGCTCCTACATCAAGCAGCGTGTACCTTATCCTGCCGCCTAAAACGCACTCCTGTCTGATGAAGAAGCAGAGGAAAATGAATTGGTCAGAGAGAAACTTATAGCGAGTCTGTATGAAGCAGCCGCCGAGGCTCAGGCTGCTGATTTTAGCGTCATTCAGACACTCTCTGGTCAACCCCCAGTTGATGTTGAGCGACAGCTTAATACGCTCGTGGCGCCGCTTCTCTTTATAGTTTTCAATCACAGCCATAAGCGGAATATCCCGTTCAGCCATAAAGGCTCTCGGCCAGAACATAGCTTCACACCTCCCGTAGGGATGCGCTCGCCAATTCGGGCGACAATGAATCATCTTTTCTCTGGGCTTAATATTCCGGGCGTGTATTGGCCGAAGTGGTGATTCTTCGGGCGGAAGGTGCTAGCTGGCATGACGGTAGAGAATCCCGTGCGCCTTGTCAAGATGTTCGCGCTCTCTATAGCTCAGCTTTAACGCTTTGCTCCGCGCTGCAAAGCAGGATGTAAGCGGTAAAATATCTCTAACAAAATGGAAGCACCCCGGAGTGTGCCAGCCAGATCGAACCAGACCGACCCGGATTAAATGGAATGGGCTGTCTGAGAAGCGCGCTTCCCAGCCAAACAGCCCTTGCTCCGATCCAGATCAACTACTTCACGCTCGCCTCTTTAGATTGAAGATGATAAAGTCACTAAACAAACCTGAAGAAAGTGTTTTCAAAAATGTCTGGTGTTGCTCCAACCATTACGACCAAAACTGATAATAGATTTGAGATTGCAGGTCGCACGTTCACGTCGCGGCTCATCATCGGAACCGGAAAATATCGCAGTCATGAAGAGATGAAGCTGGCGCACATCGCTTCTGGCGCAGAGATGGTGACCGTAGCCGTGCGCCGTGTCCCGCTAGACCGCAGCTCGGAATCGTTTCTTGATCATTTGAATCCGTCGCTCGCTATCCTTCCGAACACTGCGGGCTGCTATACGGCTGAGGACGCAATAAGAACTGCAAGGTTAGCGCGCGAAGCGCTTGGCACAGACTTAATCAAGCTGGAAGTCATTGGCGACCAGACGACGTTGTTCCCGGACAACGAGCAGACGTTGGAAGCCTCGCGCGTTCTGGTCAAAGAAGGCTTCACGGTTCTTCCTTATTTCACAGACGATCTCATCATGGCGAAAAAGCTGCTCGACGCAGGCTGCGCCGCCGTTATGCCGCTCGCAGCGCCTATAGGCTCTGGCCTGGGCGTTCAGAATCCTGCGAACCTGCGCATCATGCGCGAGCAGTTACCCGATGCGACCATAATAGTTGACGCAGGCGTGGGCACGGCCAGCGATGCTGCGATTGCCATGGAACTCGGTGCGGATGCGGTTCTCATGAATACGGCGATTGCCGAAGCGCAAGACCCGGAAAAAATGGCTACGGCTATGCGGCTCGCAATTGAAGCGGGACGCCTTGCTTATCTTGCCGGTAGAATGCCGAAAAGACTTTACGCCAGCGCCTCAAGCCCGCTCGCAGGCGTAATACGCTAGAGAATGAGAGATTAAAAATTTCAAACTCTGCCTTTTGTCGAGACGATGATTGCGCCGACTATCTTTGCAATCTCATCGGCTTCCTTTTGAATATCACTGAGCCGCAATGCGGGCAAGATTTCGGCTGCAACGATTAATCGAAGCCAGTAGAGAGTCTCTCGCGCGGCCTTCAGAGCAATACCACACTTACTCATAAAATCAGGTCTACCCTGCGCTGCCTGCGCTTCCTCCATATTCGACCCTATTGCTGTTCCTGCACGTAACAACTGCCATCCGATTGTACGCGCAACGCCCGACTGCTCATCCAGATGTTGGCATAGCTTAACGATGCGAACTGCGAAATCGAATGTTCGCTGAGTTATATCTATTTTCACTTTCCCATTTTTCATTACTGAAAGGGATTTCCGTCTCTTCTGAATCCCGGCGAAAACTGCCTTCCGTTATACGGACTCGAAACATTGCTTATGACCGGATGAAAGTCTGTGATCGTGAAGTTTCGGTTGCCGCCCGTTTCAGTGTCTGAGCGTGTGAAGGATTTGTCAGGCGTGGAGGTCGAAATCGTGTAGCAGGATTCAGACAAGAGTGTGCCATTGATTGTGCCCGCGCCGCTGCCTGTGATTGTGCCGTTAACAATGCGAATGCAGTCTGCCGGATTACCTGTATTGTTGAGACCCAGACCGCTCGTTGCGCTCCCGCTAAGGCCGTAGCTGCTCGCAACCTGCACGATTGCTCCGCCAAAAGAGATGTTAGGATGAGCATTCAAACGCGAGTCAACGCCCGGCGCGATGCCTGGAATGTTTGAAGCAGTCGGCGTGCCCGTCTCGCCGCCGAAGATGATGATAGCTTTGCCGGGTTGCAGAATAGTGTTGGCGGGGAACTGGTGACGCCGGGTCGCCGTGTTGTCGTATAGATTCAGAAGCGAGAGGTCAAGCGGCACACTCGTAGGGTTCAAGATTTCTACGAACTCGTCGCGCTGGTCGCTGGAAGCGCCGCCACCTCCAGTGCCATCTCGATTGGCATCACCGCTCGCGCCTGGGTTAGCCAGAACTTCATTTACTATTAACTCATCCGCGGCGGGCCTTCGCGCTACTGTCAGAGAAGACGGTGCGCTCGTCACGCCGCCACACGTCGCAGTTATCTGAGTAGTGCCTTGCCCGACGCCGGTTGCTAGCCCGCCCTGATTTATCGTTGCGACATCGGGCGCGCTCGAACTCCAACTGAAAGTAGTGCCTGCTATCTCCTGATTGTCGGAATCAAAAGCATGTGCGATGAACTGCTGGGTTGCGCCAGCGCCTATTGTGGCAGAGGCTGGCGTAACTTCTACGCGGGCTACCGGGGGAGGCGGATTGCTGACCGTCAAGGTAAGAGGATCGCTCGTCACTGTCCTTGTGCCGTCCGAAGCGGTAGCGCGAATCTGAGTCGAGCCGCTGTGCAGACCTGTGACTGTGGCAGTTGCGCTTCCGCTTGAATCAGTATTTACGTTCTCAATGCTGGCGACGTTTGCATCGCTTGAAGTGAAACTGAATGTGATGTTGCCGACCGCGTTGCTATATTGATCAAGAGCGTGCGCGTTAAGTTGTGCTGTCTCACCGATGATGACAGCGGAGCTTGAAGCCGTTAGGGTAGCGCTGGTGAGAACGGGTGGCGGTGGGTTGATGGTTAAAGATGCTGAGCCTTCGGCGCTGCCCGCGCGGGCGCGCACAGAGACGATGCCGGGCGCTTTGGCAGTCGCTTTAGTCGAACGCCCCGTCGAAGGCGAGACGCCTGCCTTGCTTGCATCGCTCGAATCCCAGATGAACGACACGTTCAAAATTTCCGTCTCGCTGCCTTCCACGTTGCCGAAAGCCTGCGCAACGAAAGTTTGAGTCTCATTTAAATCCAGAGTGTTGGACGACGGAGCGGCGACAATGCGCGTAACCGGCGGCGAGCCGAAGGGCGTGCCGTCGGCGCGAGTGCCCGGAGAAAGGGTTCGCCCGGAAGAGTTCGGCGCAATCGTGTGCGCTATGAAACTGCCGCCGGTTGATAATACTTCTGCGTCGGGAGAGCGTGTCAGTGATTGATCCGCTCCGCCTTCTGCGCCGTAAGTCTGAGTCGCTATGATTAGGTCGCTTCCTGAAATCGAAAGCTTCAGCGTCACTGTGTCGCCTGAGTTGTTCAGGCTCAAGCTAGAGGTCGTGAAGACGAGTGCGCCGCCAAATGCCGGATCGCTTGCGGGCGGATTGCCTCCGCCGAAAATTATCGCGGCGCGCCCTGAAGAGAGGAGTGTGTTAGCCGGGAAGGTGAAACGGGTGGCGGTTGAGTCAGCGATAGCAAGCCCTGAAATATCAACGGCGTCCGCCGAATTGTTCATCACTTCAATAAACTCGTCATCGTCAGAATCTCTGACTCCATCTCTGTTCGCATCGCCCGCCAGGTCTGCGGCTA
>DATHJK010000582.1:0-10498 GCA_035316225.1 Pyrinomonadaceae bacterium | reverse complement strand
CAACGCTGTGAACCATCAGCCGGTTCAACGTTTCTGCAAGCGCAAATAGCGGCGCGGCAAACATTGCGCTCAACTGAGATACCAGCAGGCTTAGCAGTGTGAGCAGACTAAGCGCTGCCATCAATACGCCTACCCAGATGTTCAGAACGAGAGAAGCGAACGAGAGGCGATGGAAATAGAGCACCAGCAAAGGCAGCAAGCCCACTTGCACACACGCGGATACGAGCATTGCGCTGGCAATGTAGCGCAAGATTCGTTGAGCATGAATTCGTCCAAGCCTTGTGGCCCATTTCGTCTTGAATATCTTGTAATGGAAAAGAGAGCGCGCAACCTCCCTTTCCCACGCTTTTTCATTCCAGAAAAGAATCTCGCTCGCGGTGCGAAACGCGCGCGGGCATGCTGGAGGGTACGGCGTCGCGCTTGTCGGTCGCCACTCTCCAACCTCCTGAAATTTTTTGAGCAACGGCCACGCGACCGAGACAATCATCAAGACGGAAAGAAATGTGAGTTGGAATGATGGATCGAACAGATCGCCTGGTCTACAGACGAGCAAGGCTATTGCGGCAGCCCCAAGCGCGTTGAGACTCTGCGCGCGGCGATTGAGCAGGGGGGCGAGCGTGACGATTGTGAACATGAACGCTGCACGCACGACCGTCGCTTCAGCGCCAACCATTATCGCGTATGCCCAGAGGACTATGACGGAGAGGGCGAACTGTAACGAGCGCCGCCGGGTCAGCCTTCGTGCGACGAGCCAGACCAGCCCGCCTATGAAGCTTATGTGCAAGCCGCTTATGACCAGCACGTGAAATGTTCCGCCGTCACGAAAACGCTCGGCTGAGGATTTTGAGAGCAGGTAACGATCCCCCAGAAGCGCAGCGTCAAGCACGCCTGCCGTCTCCGCCGAAAATTTTTCACTGATCGAAGCGAGAAGGCGCTGCCGCCACTCGTAAATCCATGCAAGCGGCAAGAAGACTCTCGCATCGTCCAGCCGCTCAACGAGCAAAGGGCTTTTGATCGTTCCCGTAGCCGCGTACCCGCGTCGCTCAAGATATTCCGTCAGCGTAGATACTCCGGGATTTCTATAATTCTCCTCGCGCTCAAGCTCGGTCATCACGCGCACTCGTTCGCCATAACGCATTTCTAACGCAACGTACTCAGCCATCAACGACCGCCGCTCCACCGGCGCAAATAACAGAATCAATCCCGAAGCAGCGCGCACTTCTTCCCTGAATCTTACATTCTCTATACGAAGCGTAATGTAAAACCCTTCAGGTGCTGGCTCCGGCGCGGCCACGAGCACGCCCGTTAACTCAACAGGGTCTCCCGAAGCGATAATTTTATTCTCAAACAGATTTTCAATCCTGTCCGCACGCACCGCTTCCCTCTCAACAGTTCTCAACACCGCGCCCGCGCAAAAGAACGCGAGCGATACCAGGAGCGTTGCCATTGCGAGTTGTCGCCGTACAAGGAAAGCGACTGCGAGCGCGGTGGTAATGATTGCTGTCGTTAAACTAATTTTGAGCGGGAGCGCGACAAAATGCGCGGCGGTGATGCCGAGCGCCAGACACGCGGCCAGCAGCGCGAGCGGATGAGGTACGAACGACATGTGAAACGCCGTGCGCATTGAAGCGTGCAACTAAACTAAGATGACGAGGACACAACCGCTTAGGTATATCAGCAATGACTTTAGCTGTTCACAGTGGTCGTGGCGAGGCGCGCGACCGTTTCGACGTGGTGCGTCTGTGGGAACATATCAAATGCGGCGATAGAGTCAAGAGAATAATCGCCAGCTAGTAATTCTTTGAGGTCGCGCGCGAGCGTGGCCGGGTCGCAGGAGACGTAGACGATGCTGCGTGGTCTCAGGGCAAGTATGCCTTTGATCGCTCCCGGTTCTGCTCCTGTACGTGGCGGGTCTAGCAGTACCAGGTCAACAGGCGAGAGAGTGTGCGCGTTTGATTGCAGCCAGGTGGAGACGGCAGAAACTTCGACACTCGCGTTGGCGAATCCCGCACCTTCAAGATTTCGGCGTGCGTAACCGGCAGCCGTCTCGACAACCTCGACGCCCAAAACGCGATTGAACTTTTCGGCCAGTGGAAGCGTGAAGAGTCCTGCGCCGCAGTAAAGATCGACTGCAACTTCTCCGCGCATATCTACGATAGCCGTCTTTATTAGTTGCGGCAGGAGAGATTGATTTATCTGAAAAAATCCGTCGGCCCGGAAGCGGTAACGAAATTCATTGATTGTCATGCTCGCTTCCGGCGATGAAACTTCAACAAGCGGCGGCACGAGCGACGCGCCTTCATCACCGGCTACCGATTGAAACTCGTTTGCGTCGTCCGGCAGCGAGCCGTTTCGCATATGCTCGCGCAAGCGGCTCAGAGTTTCCTGTAACGATGGAACGAGCACCGGGCATTCGATAACGTCGCAGACGTTGTGCGTGCCGCGCTCGAAGTAGCCCAGGTGATTTCGCATCGCATCATATTGCCACTGAGCGCGCGAGCGGTATCGCCATTCCAGAGGCGAAGCGTGAATCGGAATTTTTTCCGGGAAATCAATCCCGGCAATTCTTCGCAGGCAATCGCGCACCATCTCAACTTTCGCATCAAGCTGCGCTTCATAGCTCAACTGCTGAAAGTCGCAGCCGCCGCAGCGACCGAAGTAAGGGCACGGCGGCTCTATACGAACGGGCGATGGCTTTATGATCTCTTCGATGGAGGCGAAAGCAGTTCTGCCTTTAACTTTCCGTACGCGCACACGAACGAGGTCGCCCGGCGCAGCCAGTCCGACAAGAATCGTCTTTCCGCCCGCGTGCGCCAGGCCCGCTCCGCCCGGCAGTATACGCTCGACTTCGACTTCAAAAGTCTCATCGCTTCTCTTGCGGTCATGTGTGCGTGATGGCTGCCTCGATCTTCTCATTAGAGCGGAATTCGCCAGCGCGTTTGTTCGCTCACACTGAAAAATGTAGACACAGCTTGGTATTGCTTTACCTGACAGTGCGAGTTTGGCGCAAGCGCGCGGCTTGCGAAGCGATGTGTCAAAGATAGAAAAGGCTCAGACGCGGGAGCGCGCGGCGCTCGCGCAATGTCTTGAAGAGCAGATTTTCATAAGTCTGTTTGAAAATTTCGTTCTCCATTCGATTTCGATAAGGCTCTAGCTGCTCTACGGCTACGGCGCGCGCCTTGATTAGTTCCGCCGTCGAAAAGCTAGAAAGAAGAGCTTCGTCCAGCATCTTCTCAAGTCTCGTCAGAGAATCTTCAAGCAGTTCTGCATCCGGTCTGGCGGCTCGCCTGAAATCCGTTTCAAGCTCATGCAGGCGCGAGATTGCGCGCCCCAGCGCGTCGCAGAATGCATCCACGCCCTTTCGCTCGTCGTAGATGTTTTGAAGTGAAGCACGGGCGTTGCTCAAATGTTCCAGTATGGCTGCGCGAGGAAAAGGCAGCCTTGCGTCATCTTCATTAGCGGCCTGCCCGTCGTCCGTCTTTACTTCCGAATCTTCATCGCTCTGCTCTGCGGGCGCGCCCACCTGCGATTCCATCCATTCAGCGTACTGAGCCTCAACTTCTTCCTGGCAGTACATCAGCGTCTTCACGCTGCGTTTGCGTGGCCTGGCATCGTAAGAATCAAAAGCCGTTTCGATGCCGCGCAGCACAACGTGCAGCGGAATGCCCATCTCCTTCCACGCGCTCATCAGCGCCCAGTCGAGCGTTCCCAGGTGTAGATGCTTGCGCCGCCTGCGTACGAAAGTTTCTTCGATCTCTGTGAAGTAGTTGAAATAGTTCAAACGCTGCGATGACGGCTCGGTGCCCTGGCTATTATCTTCCTTCATTCTTCTTACGCAGTAATGTCAAAGCTACTGTCATAATCTCTTTGCGAGCTTTCGGTTTTCTCTTTGCGCCTTTGCGTGAAACTGCAATTCTCTCGAAATTCAAGCTAGTGATAGTTATAGGTTCTCGCAAAGGCGCAAAGAGAAAACCGAAAGCTCGCAAAGGGTTGAATATGTGCTTGGTGTATTAGGCTATCAAGTCCCTTCTGCTGCATGTGTGCGCTCGTATATAAGTCTCAACCCTTCGAGCGTGAGCGTGTCGTCAACGGTCTTTATCAGATCGGAGCCGGTCGCTATAAGCGGGGCCAGGCCACCCGTTGCTACGACGTGCGGCGAGCCGCCGAGTTCAGCGATCATACGGCGCAAGATGCCGTCAACCAACCCGACGTAACCATAATAGAGTCCGGACTGCATGGAGCCGACCGTTGAAGAGCCTACGACGGACTGCGGTCTTTTAATCTCAACTCGTGGGAGACGAGCAGCGCGCGCGAAGAGCGCGTCAGCCGAAATCGTAATGCCGGGCGTGATGACGCCGCCCATATATTCGCCTCGCTCATTTATGGCGTCGAAGGTAGTTGCTGTGCCGAAGTCAACGACTATGCATGGCGCGCCGTACCTGTGAATAGCGGCCACAGCGTCAACTATGCGATCCGCTCCAACGTCCGATGGCGGCTCGTAAAGAATCTTCATGCCTGTTTCCGTCGTGTGATCCACGAAGAGCGGTGAATGGTTGAAATATTGTTCTGACATGCGGCGCACGACGAAATTCAGGGGAGGCACGACAGAGGCCGCCGCGACGCCCGTGATCGCCTTGAAATCAATCCCCGCGAACTCGAAGAGATTGCGCGCATAGACGCCGTACTCGTCAACCGTTCGCACGCGCACCGTCGTCAAGCGCCAGTGCTTGAGCAACTCCGCGCCCTCATAAACGCCCAGCGACGTATTAGTATTTCCAACATCAACGACAAGAAGCATGATGATGAGGGATGAGGGATGAGGGATGAGGGATGAACAAGATTGAGCCAATTGCGTGTTGACGCTATTACTCATTCTTATTCATCCCTTCGCCCTCATCCCTCATCCCTTTTAAATCTCCTTTCAATCAAATCCGTTGCGGTGCGTGCGCCGTCTTCGCTCTGGACGATCTGGCCTACGGCGGCGGCCTTTTCCCTGTAGTGCGGCTCGCCCAGTAGCTGTTCTAGTTCCTTTGTAACGCGGTCTGCCCTGTAGCCGTCGCGCTGGAGTATGCGTGCCACGCCCAGACGGGCTACGCGCGCAGCGTTGTCCGGCTGGTCGTAGCTGAAAGGAACTATGAGCGTAGGTTTTCCTGCGCGCAAGGCTTGAGCGGTCGTTCCTATCCCGCCTTGATGCACAATGGCTTGCGCGCGCGGCAGCACTTCGCTGTAAGGCGCATACTCGAACGCCGCTACGCCTTCAGGCAAAACGCCTTCGGGCATGTTGCGCGCGTCGCCGACCAGAAGAAGCGCGCGTTGGCCCAAAGCTTGCGCCGCCTTGATTGATTCCTTGTAGAAATCTCCTGCCACCCACACAGCGGACGAACCCAGTGTGAAGACAATCGGCGGCGCTCCTTCGTCAAGAAACTTCTGAACCCCTGGCGGCGTTGGCATCATGTCCAGCTTGTCGTAGAAAGGAAAGCCCGTGACGTGCGTGTTCATGGGCCAATCGGGCTTCGTGTCGGCTATGACTCTTGAGAAGAGTGCGAGCACAAGTTCCGGCGAATGCATCCCTTCAAAAAGCGGGTGGCCGTCAGGCGGCAGACCCAGTTCGTTTCGCAGGACTGCGACCTCTCTGAACCAGCGCTCCGTGTACTTCCCCATCAACCCCTTCAACACCCTGTTGAAGCCTGGGATGAAATGGAGTTTCGACGCCCAGGGCGCATTAGGCACAACAATCGGATCATGCAAGGAGAGGAACACAGAAGGAGAAAGGATGGTCGAAATCCAGCGAAGCTTCTTCTTCTGAGCTACGAGTGGCCCTGCGAACGTGATGGGGTGCGTAACGAGCATGTCCGCGCCATCTGTTGCGCGATCAAGGTCTTCGTACTGCTCGCGCAAGCTGGACATTAATATCCCTTTAAGCAACTCCTCCGCGCCCGTCTTCACGTCCATCATCTTTGCGACCATGCGCCGTATCTCGTCCCTCTCATCAAAGGACGGGAGGCGCGGGCGCGTAGGCGTGAATTCAAGCCCCTCGCTTTCTATCTTTTCACGATAAGCTTCGGTCGTTACGATGACGGGCGAGTGGCCGCGTGCGCTCAATTCGAGCGCAATAGGGATGTAAGGATGTATGTCCCCGAATGAGCCAAGAGTTGTTATGACTATGCGTTTGCCAATCATAAGTCCGGAGTCCGGAGTCTGGAGTCTGGAGTCAAAAGCTAAAACTGTCTTTGACTCCAGACTTCAGACTCCGGACTTTTCTTCCCTGAGCGAAGTGACCTCACCTGCGTGAATTGTCTTGATAACTCCCGCGTCAGTTTCTACCCGAAGAGCGCCGTCCGTAGCAAGTCCGCGTGTCGTGCCTGTAAAGATTTCTTCACCTGCGTTGACTCTCACCGGCTTTCCTTCTGCATAAGACGAGCGCTTTTTCCACTCTTCAATCGTTCGCTCTGCGCCGTCCATTTGCTGAAGCGCCGCATAATATTTTTGCAGCGATGCTAGAAGAGATTGGAGCAGACTTTCTCCATCCGCCCTTGTTTTCGTTTCAGCTTCGACGCAGGTTGCGATTTCGCGCAGCTCAGGCGGGAAAGCATTTTCTTTCAGATTAACTCCAATGCCCAGAATTACTGCGCGCCCCGTGTCAGTCTCAACCGTCTCGGCAAGAATTCCGCAGAGTTTCTTCCCCGATGCGTGAACATCGTTAGGCCATTTGATGTCAGTCGTAAGAGAGCAAGCCTCGTAAAGTGCGTCGTGTACTGCAAGCGCCGCTATCAAAGTTATCAGCGGCCACTTTTCCATTGAAATTCGGGGCCGCAGCACCAGGCTTAAATAAAGTCCCGTGTCTTTCGGAGAAACCCAGATGCGTTGCTGCCGACCGCGCCCGCTTGTCTGCTCGCGCGCGATGATACAGAGTCCTTCCTGCGCGCCCATAAGGGCATGACGCGCGGCCTCTGTGTTTGTAGAAGAGAGCGAATCGAATCGCAGTATGATGGGCTTGAATGAGCTATTCATCTACCCTGAAAAATTTTGCTCGAAAGATTTTTTTGCGATAACCTGCGTGTCGCTTACCCGCCCCGATTCCTGAATTAGGAGATGTCTCTTATGAAACAAGCTTTAGCCATAGCAATCCTGTTCATAGTCTCGTTTTTCACACTCGCTGGCAAGACTACGCCCTCGAAATTTCCTTCGGGCAGGATAGTTGATCTCTCTTATGCTTTCGACGAGCAGACTGTCTACTGGCCCACCGCAGACACCTTTCATCTTGAAACCGTAGCGGAAGGGATGACGCCGCAAGGCTATTTCTACTCGGCTTACAAATTCTCTGCCGCCGAGCACGGAGGCACGCACATTGACGCGCCCGTGCATTTCGCCGAGGGACATAATACGGTTGACCGTATTCCGCTTGAACAATTGATGGGACAGGCGATTCTGATTGATGTGACGAGGCAGTGCGCGGCAAACCATGACTACCTGATTTCCGTTGACGATTTTCAGAGGTGGGAGAGAGAGAACGGTAGAATCCCACAGGGCGCGATTGTTCTACTGAGGACAGGATTCGGAAAATTCTGGCCTGACCGAAAACAGTATCTTGGAACGGATGAACGCGGCGCGGGCGCTGTTCCCAAGTTGCACTTTCCCGGATTAAGCCCGGAGGCCGCACGATGGCTCACCGAGAATCGCTCTATAAAAGCGATTGGACTCGACACGGCCAGCATTGATTACGGCCAGTCAACAGAGTTCCAGAGCCACCGCACGCTCTTTGCCGCAAACGTCCCGGCGTTCGAGAACCTTGCGAACCTTGACCAATTGCCCGCGAAGAATTTCAACATCATTGCGCTCCCTATGAAGATAAAGGGCGGGAGCGGCGGGCCGCTGCGCGTGGTCGCCATTTTGTAGAACTTCCTGATGAGAGCGATGCAGGCGATTATGCAAACGAGCGGGATTGATTGGTTTCCAATAAAACTTTCATTCCTGGTGGCGAGTGCTGCCACCTTGATTGCGCTCGTAGCAGGCTCTCAGCTAGCGTGGTTGATGGCGCGCAAGCGTTTCTTCGGTCGTGATCTGATAGATGCAGTCATCACTCTTCCCCTGGTACTTCCCCCGACCGTGCTTGGGTATTACCTGCTCGTACTGCTTGGCACGCGCTCTACTTTCGGCGCATTCCTCTACAACAATTTCGGCGTGCGTCTCACGTTCACAGTCAAAGCCGCGATCATCGCGGCTACGATTCATGCGCTGCCGCTGGTGACGAAAAGCCTGCGCGCGGCCTTTGAAGGCGTAAGCACAGAGTTTGAAGCTGTGGCGCGCACGCTGGGGATGAGCAACTGGAAAATCTTCTTTCGCGTGACGCTGCCACTGGCATGGCGCGGCGTACTGGCTGCGACAGCGCTCGCGTTCGCGCGCTCGCTCGGTGATTTCGGCGTGACGATAATGATCGCAGGAAACATTCCCGGAAAAACTCAGACCGCCTCCGTAGCGATCTACGACGCAGTGCAAGCGGGGCGCGACAACGAAGCGTTTACGCTCGCCGTCATCGTCTCGCTCTTAGCAGTCGCGCTGCTCTACCTGTTCAACCGGTTCGGTCGGCTGCGATTTTAAGAAGCTGAATGATTTGGAATCAACAATTCAATCTCTTGCGAGCTTAAGCATTTTCCTTTGCTTCTACAGCGAGAAACTGTAACTATCGGCAAGCGCGCCTTTCATGTAAATTGAAGTTTCTCGCTGTAGAAGCAAAGATAAAGAGCAAAGACCGCAAAGAGGTTTTGAATCATCCACGCCCGTAAAAAAATAGGGACGCTTCGCGTGAAGCGGCCCTATCAAGTTTGTCTCGTTTCTGACTCTTCGGTTTATCCGAGCACTCCTCGGAACTTTGCCGCGCTCGCGGCGTAACCCGGAAAGACTTTTTGCAGGCTTGAGGTTCCCAGATGACGCTGGGCAACTTCGCCGAAAACGTCTCGGAAGTCTGTGGTTAAATTAAGATCGCGCCCTTCGTACAACTGATCGCTCTTTAACCCAGGCCATTGACCATATACTTTGCCGCCACGCACAGAGTTGCCGAAGACGAACATCGCGTTGGCGTGGCCGTGATCCGTTCCGCGATTGCCGTTCTCGCGCGCGGTGCGGCCAAATTCCGACATCGTTAGAATCACAATGTCGTCCATGCGCTGCTGGCCCAAATCTGTGGTGAGCGCCGCGATGCCCTGACTGAACTCTCTTAACCGAAGAGCGAGTTGCCCCTGCACGTTGCCTTCGTTGACGTGCGTATCCCAGCCGCCGATGTCCGTGAATGCGACCTCAAGTCCGACTCCGGCTTTAATCAACTGAGCTATCTGAAGCAGCGCATTTCCGTAAGGCGTGCGCGGGTACTGCGCTCCGTTTTCCGGCTGGTACTGAGCAGGGTTCACGCGCTTCAAAAAGTTCACCGCCTCGAATGTCTCGCGTCCCGTGCCGCTCAGCACATCGTTAATGCCCTGATCGTATATAGATTCAAATCCGCCCTGAACGCTCGCGGAATATGCGCCCGCGCGTATTGCGAAATCCGAGAGATTTGAAATGGCAACGGCTTCGGCGCGCCCCTGTAGACTTCGCGGGAGGTTCTGCGTCATTGAGACTGCGCGGAACGGAGTTGCGCGCTGGTCAGGATTAGATTGCAGGTAGCGGTTGAGCCAGCCGTCCGTAGTTGACTTAACACCGGGCGTAGCCGATTCCATGTAATCCTGCGCGTCGAAGTGCGAGCGCGTGTTGTCGGGCGAGCCTACGGCGTGAACAATCGCAAGTCGTTTGGAATCCCACAGCGGCTTGAACGGCGCGAGCGCAGGGTGCAGCGCGAAGAAGCCGTCAAGATTAAGCGCCGCATCCGTTCTGGTGCCCTGCGGCTTTGGAATCGCCAGATTGGGGCGAAGATTGTAATACTCGCTTTCGCCGTAGGGCACGACCATATTAAGGCCGTCAACCGCGCCGCGCTGAAATATCGCAACCAGAGTCTTGCGACGACGCTGAGCGCCCGCGCTCAAGCCCTGCGCCATCACAGCGCGCTGCAAAAACGAGGGCGCGGCCTGCATCATGCCTATGCTCGCAAGAGCAATTCCGCCCGACTTCAAGAAAAATCTTCTGTCCATATGAAAACCTCGTGATAAGTGATGAGTGATAAGTGA
Organism: Pyrinomonadaceae bacterium; assembly: GCA_035316225.1. Classification (GTDB taxonomy): domain Bacteria; phylum Acidobacteriota; class Blastocatellia; order Pyrinomonadales; family Pyrinomonadaceae; genus 3-1-20CM-3-53-8. Next base: position 344 of record DATHJK010000582.1, on the reverse strand, counting down.
TAAGAAAGAACTAAATCTTTCCTCTTATCACTTATCACTCATCACTTATCACCGCTTTACTGTCTCTGAAACTCCGGCGAGCCTAGAATCAGTCCGACTATCTTGACGAGTTCGGGGTTGCTGACCTGGCTCAGGTCTGCCATTGCGACTTGATTCTGCTGGCGTCGTCTTCCGCCAATGGGTTGCTGCCGCGCGCCTTCCATCTGCATTGAATCCATCTCGCCCGCTTGATTCTGCGCCATCGCTGTTGACGGGGGCGGCGACTGCGGTAATGGCTGATTCAATTGCTTCAGAAGCGTCTGCCTCGTTCTGGGTGACACGTCGCCTTGCAGAATCACTTCTAT